>JBILFK010000061.1:0-8717 GCA_044351685.1 Rickettsiales bacterium
AATCGTCACCAGTGGTGTTGGCTTTGCCGGAGAACTTAACCCGCAACCAGGACCCGATAACCAACAACGCACCCCAAACGGCCAACCCATAACACCCGATGTGCGGCGGCAGGGATGGCAGTTATTTATTCAATACCAACTCGCCAATTTAGTAACATTTGGCGGCATGTCGCTTGATGCAGCACAACGCCACTTACTTCGTGCTACCGATGGCATGCCCGAGTTACAAGCGGTAATTAATTCCATTCCAATGAATCATACTGTTAGCGTAGTTGGCGTGAGCGATGATATTCGTAGATTTGAACGCCAATATGGGAACTTTGCAAATCTCAGCACCATCTACGAAGATATGGCCGTGCTTAGCGACGCAGCCGATCTATTGGTATCTAGCGCCGCGCAAAACTTAACTCCCGAGCAACGCGCAGCAGCTATCGCCACCTTGCGCGCAGCCTATCGCGCTTCTCAGCAGCCCGAAGCAGAAATCCAGCGCATACGCGCTTTCGTAACCAACATCGAAACTGCGCGCGGCGACCGCAGAACAATGAACCCCGATATGCGAAGCATTTTGCAATCAGCGGCGCAACTTGCTGAACTTGGGCCGAATGGCGGCGCACTCCACAGCAATGGTTATTGGATGGGATTACGCAATGTTTTCTAAACCTTAGCTCCGCTTGAAGGCGTGCCTGCCACTCGGAACGAACACCGTGCGAGCACTTGGAAAACAATCTTGGACCAGATACCCAATTTGGATGCCGCGCAGTCAAATTTCCTCAATACATTTAATGGCCTGATTAATGGTCTAAGTAGCGGTAATATTGGTAGCAGTGCACAAGCGATTCTTCAGCGGCTTTCTGCAAACGAAACTGCTGCGGATGCATCAGGTTTCACACAGGTTTCATGGTCACAATCCGTCCAAGATTGGTGGAATGGTACACCCACAAACACGCTGACCGCCTATCGTAATCAACTTACCACGTTAACCAATCAGTTAAGGCAATACCGAAATGACCCCGTGCTTGGTCAAATCTACCAAAACACCATGATAGAGATAGCCGCACTTAATCAAATCGAACATCGCCTAGACATCATGCGTGGCACTCCTGCTCTCATGGCAGAGCGCGAGAATCCAGCCAGCTATGAAGTTGCAGCCGCTTCCCCTGCACCAGAAGGTGGCCACACGCCAACCCCAATTAGGATCCCACCCACATCGGGCACCCCAAGCGTAATACAAACCGCTTAGCCGGCGGCGCGTTTAAGCCCCACGGCTTCGGGCTGTGCCAACAATGCCATAAAATCCTGCACGGGCATAGCGTGCAGTTTTTTCGCATCATTCAGCACGGCAAAAATGCTTTCGGCCTGCTGCGTGCCATAACGCGTGGCCACGTTGCTGCGGAATTTTTCAACCAGCACGGGCATGCCTTCGGCGCGCCTGCGGCGATGGCCAATAGGGTAATGAATTTCCACGCGCTCGGTGACGGTTCCATCTTTGAAAAACACCTGCACGGCATTGGCTATCGAGCGTTTTTCTGGGTCGTGATAATCCTTACTGAAACTAGTATCCTCCGATACCACCATCGCATCGCGCAGCGCATCCACACGCGGATCACACGCGACATCTTCTTCGTAATCTTCGGCCACCAAATTCCCCTTCAGCAAACCAATCGCAACCATATATTGCAGGCAATGGTCGCGGTCGGCGGGGTTGTGCAGCGGGCCAGTTTTACTGATAATTCGAATTGCTGATTCATGCGTTGTAAGCTCAATTTTGCTAATGTCATTTAAACGGTCTTTAATGTGCGGGTGCAGTTTCACCGCCGCTTCCACCGCCGTTTGCGAGTGGAATTCTGCTGGGAATGAAATTTTGAACAATACCTGCTCCATCACATACGAGCCAAACGGGCGCTGGAACACAAACGGTTTGCCCTTAAACAGCACATCGTAAAAGCCCCATTTCGGAACCGTTAGCACGCTTGGGTAACCCATTTCGCCCGCCAGCACCATTTGCGCAAGGCGCACTGCACGGCTGGTAGCATCGCCTGCTGCCCAGCTTTTGCGCGAGCCGGTGTTGGGGCTGTGGCGGTAGGTGCGCATGGCCTGCCCATCGACAAAGGCGTGCGACACTGCATCAATAATCTGTTCGCGCGTGCCACCCAGAATTTTAGTCACCACCGCAGTCGATGCCAGCTTCACCAATATCACATGGTCAATGCCCACGCGGTTGAAGCTATTTTCCAGTGCAAAGCAGCCTTGAATTTCATGGGCTTTAATCATGGCAGTTAGCACGTCGCGCATGGTGATGGTTGCGCCGCGCTGCGCCATATAATCGGCGCCCGCTAAAATGGCGCCCAGATTATCCGATGGGTGGCCCCATTCGGCAGCAAGCCAGGTGTCATTAAAATCCAACCAGCGAATCATGCAGCCAATATCGAAGGCGGCTTTCACAAGGTCGAGCACATAAGGTGTGGCAGGCACACGCACGCCTTTCGGCACAATGGTGCCTTCGACTACCGGCCCAAGCAGCTTACTGCATTCACGGAAATTCAGCGCGAGGAAACCGCAACCCAGCGTATCCATCAGGCAATAGCGCGCGGTTTCATAGGCCTCATCCGATTTCACATCGTAATTTGCCACATAATCGGCAATTTGCACCAGCACATCATCGGGCGCTGGGCGTGCATTATATTCAACATTGCCAGACATAAAAATCCTTTGCTACGCAGCCTTGCGTTGTTCGAGTGGAATATAGGAAAGCCCGGAATCCCCCGTGTAATTCGAGGTGGGGCGAATCAGTTTGTTATTGGCGCGCTGCTCCATCACATGCGCTGCCCAGCCCGTGATGCGCGAACACACAAACACCGGCGTAAATAGCGGTGTTGGGATACCCATCATATGATACACCGAGGCGCTATAGAAATCGAGGTTGGGGAATAATTTTTTCTCATCCCACATCAGCGTTTCAATCGCTTCAGAAACATCGAACAGGTTTTTATTACCCTGCGCTTCACACAGGCGCTTCGACCAGGCTTTAATCACCACATTACGCGGATCGGCCTCGCTATACACACGGTGGCCAAAGCCCATAATCAGTTCTTTGTTGGCAATCATCTGTTTCACGCCAGCAATCGCTGCTTCGGGTGTGGCAAAGCGTTCGATCAATTCCATCGCCGCCTCGTTTGCGCCGCCATGCAGTGGCCCACGCAGCGTGCCAATGGCCGCCGTAATCGCGGCATAAAAATCAGAACGCGTCGAAATACACACGCGCGCCGCAAACGTTGAGGCATTAAATTCATGCTCAGCATATAAAATCAGTGAAACATGCATGGCCTTAATATGTTCAGCACTGGGCATTTTACCGTGTAACAATGTGAGGAAATGCTCGCCGATGCTTTCGGCGTTGCTGGTGCAAGTAATGCGTTTGCCGTGCTGCGAAAATTGCCACCAATACACCATGATAGAAGGCAGGGTTGCAAGCAACCTGTCGGTAATATCGGTTTGGGTATGGCCTGCTGTTTCGCCTTCCAGCGTTCCTAGCATGGAAACGGCGGTACGCATCACATCCATCGGGTGGGCGGTGGCGGGAATACGTTCCAACACCTCTTTAAGTGCTTGCGGAATATCGCGCTGCGCCGCCAGTTTTTTGCGGTAGGCTGCCAGTTCGCTATGCGATGGCAAATGCCCATACACCAACAAAAACGCAACTTCTTCAAAGGTCGCATGTTCCGCTAAATCATAAATGCTGTAGCCGCGATATTCGAGCGTGTGCGCGCCACCTGCCGCAGAAATGGCAGTGTCGCCTGCAACAATACCCGCTAATCCACCGGTTTTTACTTTACTCATATTGCCCTCCTACGATGCGCGTTGCTTATCGAGTTCCGCCTCGAATTTCAAATAATCCAGATGCTCATAAAGTTCGGCGCGAGTTTGCATGGTATCCAGCACGGCTTTTTGCGTGCCATCGCGACGAATTGCACCGTACACATTCAGCGCTGCCTTGCTCATGGCGCGGAACGCCGAAAGTGGGTATAGCGCCATATCTACCCCCACCGATGCCAATTGTTCGGTGGTGTATAAATCGGTTTTGCCGAACTCGGTGATATTGGCGAGCAGCGGCACTCTCACCGCATCTTTGAAAGCGCGGTAATGCGCTAAATCGGTCATTGCTTCGGCAAAAATCGCATCGGCACCGGCTTCCACAAACGCCACGCCGCGTGCAATGGCTGCATCTAAGCCTTCCACTGCCAACGCATCGGTGCGCGCCATAATCATGAAGTGTTTATCGCTACGCGCATCGACAGCGGCCTTAATACGATCGGTCATTTCCTGCATGCTCACAATGGCTTTACCCGGGCGGTGGCCACAACGTTTATCTTCGATCTGGTCTTCGATATGCATGCCCGCCGCACCCGCTGCAATCATGATGCGCACAGTTTTACTAGCATCGCCCCAACCCGTATCCACATCGACCAGCAATGGCAGATTGCAAATATCTGTGATGCGGCGAGCATCTTCAGCGACATTTTCAAGTGTAGTTACGCCCAAATCGGGCTTACCGAAAGAAGCATTGGCCACCCCTGCACCCGAAAGATACAACGCACGAAAGCCCGAATGCTCGGCAAGCAGCGCGCTATAGGCATTGATAGCGCCAACAATTTGCAGCGGCGATTCAAGCTTCAGAGTATCAAAAAAATTCTGTTGCATCACCTCTCCTATTTGGCAGCTAAACGTACTGCGCCATCAAGCCGAATCACCGAACCATTCAGCATCGCGTTTTCAATAATATGCTGGCACAGCGCCGCATATTCACGCGGCTGCGTCAAGCGACGCGGAAACGGTATCATGCTACGCAAGGCTTCCTGAATTTTTTCGGGCAGGCCGGCAATCATGGGGGTGTGTACAATGCCGGGCGCAATCGTCATCACGCGAATGCCGTGGGCGGCAAATTCACGCGCTGCGGGTAATGTCATGGCCACTACACCACCTTTTGAAGCGCTATAGGCCACCTGCCCAATTTGCCCCTCATAGGCCGCAATCGAGGCGGTGTTGATAATCACGCCGCGCTCGGCATCATCGCCGAGTGGTTCTGCTTTGGCCATGGCGGCTGCCACCAGTCGCATCACGTTATAGGTGCCGGTTAAATTCACGCCAATACCGCGTGTGAAATGCGCCAAATCCGCAGGTGCGCCTTCCTTATCAATCAGCTTCGCGCCTACCAGAATACCCGCGCACTGAATGAGCGCGCGCGGTGTGCCAATCGCTTTCAAGGTGGCATCCAGCGCGGCAAGCACACTGGCTTCATCGGTAACGTTGCAGCGTATGCCGATATGCCCAAGCGCTTTGGCATGCGCCTGCACGGCTTCTTCGTTAATATCCCACAGCGCAAGTTTTGCGCCCGATGCCGCAAGCGCCGAAGCCGTTTCTTTGCCAAGCCCACTGCCAGCGCCGGTGATGATAATGGGAAGCTGTGAAAGCTGCATGAGAAATCCTAACTGTGAAAGCCGCGGGCAATAATAATTTTTTGAATGTCGCTGGTGCCTTCATACATGCTGGCCACACGCACATCGCGGTAAATGCGTTCAAGCGGGAAATCTTCGACATAGCCATAGCCACCCAGTGTTTGCATCGCATCGCGGCAAATGCGCTCGGCGGCTTCCGAAGCATAAAGTTTTGCCATGCACGCTTCGCTTAAACAAGGTTTGCCTGCATCTTTCAGGGCGGCGGCATGGTAAACAAGCTGGCGCGCAGCGTGCAGTTCGGTAGCCATATCGGCCAAACGAAACGCCACAGCCTGATGTTCAATAATCGGTTTGCCAAACGTGATGCGTTCTTTGGCGTAGCCAAGCGCATAATCGTAAGCGGCCTGCGCCATGCCCACTGCCTGTGCGGCAATACCAATGCGCCCGCCTTCTAAATTGGAAAGCGCGATTTTATAGCCCTGCCCAGCCTCGCCCAGCATATGGCTTGCCGGAATACGGCATTGTTCAAACACAATTTGCGCAGTGTCGGAACAATGCTGTCCCATTTTTTTCTCGATACCTGCAACGCGGTAACCTTCGGTGTTAGTAGGCGCTAAAAACGCTGAAATGCCGCGCTTGCCAGCCGCACTATCGGTAACCGCAAACACCAAAGCGATATGGCCATGTTTGCCAGAAGTGATAAATTGTTTGGTGCCAGAAATCACATAATCATCGCCCTCGCGCACAGCGCGGGTTTGCAATGCTGCCGGGTCAGAACCGGCATGCGGCTCGGTCAGGCAAAAACAGCCTATCATCTCGCCGCGCGCCACAGGCTTCAGGAATACTTCTTTTTGCGCATCGGTTCCGTAGGCAAGCAACGCCGAAGCCACCAGCGAATTCTGCACACTCATGATGGTAGAAATGGCGCCGTCCGCCGAGGCAATCGCGGCAATCGCTGCGGCCATCGAAACATAATCGGCGCCTACGCCATCCCACTGCGTCGGCACTACCATGCCCATCAGGCCAAGTGCGCCCATTTCCGCGAGTATTTCTTTGGGGAATGCGTGGGTGCGGTCACGCTCAGCAGCGCCGGGCGCAATCTGCTCGTCGGCGAAGCGCTGCGCCATATCTACGATTAATTGTTGCGATTCATTGAGTAACATAATGGCTTTCTAGTGGATTGTTCACGCGCATTCAATCGCCATTGCGGTCGCTTCGCCACCACCAATACACAGCGATGCCATGCCGCGTTTCAGGCCTCGTTGCTTCAACGCTGAAACCAGTGTTACCAAAATACGTGCACCTGATGCACCAATCGGGTGGCCAAGCGCACAGGCGCCGCCATGCACATTCACGCGCTCATGCGGTAATTTCAAATCATGCATGGCCGCCATGGTTACCACCGCGAAGGCTTCGTTGATTTCAAACAGATCGATATCGGCCAATTTCCAGCCAATTTTTTCGGATAATTTCTGCATGGCGCCTACTGGCGCAGTGCTGAACCATTCCGGCGCATGTGCATGCGTGCTGGCACCAACAATCGTGGCATGCACGGGCAACCCGCGCCGCACCGCCTCCGATTTACGCATTAACACTAATGAAGCCGCCCCATCGGAAATCGAAGAAGCGTTTGCTGCTGTCACTGAACCATCTTTCGCGAAGGCGGGCTTGAGTGTGGGGATTTTATCGGGCTGCGCTTTTAGGGGTTGTTCATCGATTTCCACGCGCACATCACCCTTGCGGCCTTTCACAGTCACGGGGGCAATCTCACCGGAGAAATGGCCACTATTGATGGCAGCCTGCGCACGCGTAAGCGATGTTATCGCAAACGCATCCTGCGCTTCGCGGGTGAAGCCATATTTCGTGGCCGTCGCCTCAGCGAACACGCCCATAAGCTTGCCTTTATCATAGGCATCTTCGAGACCATCGAGAAACATATGATCTTTCATTTCACCATGCCCCATGCGCTGGCCAGTGCGGGCTTTAGGCAATAAATACGGCGCATTGCTCATGCTTTCCATGCCGCCCGCTACCATGATGTTACTTTCACCTGCGAGTATCTGGTTGCATGCCATCATCACCGCGCGCATGCCCGAACCACACATTTTGTTAATAGTGGTCGCCCCCACCGATTGCGGCAACCCAGCACCCAGCAACGCTTGCCTCGCTGCCGCCTGCCCTAGCCCGGCACTTAGCACGCAGCCCATAATCGCTTCGTTGATGTCTGTTCCCTTCAGTGCGCTGCGCGCCACCGCTTCGGCAATGGCAACCGCGCCAAGCTCTGGGGCTGAAACAGTAGCAAAATCGCCCAAAAACCCACCCATAGGTGTGCGGGCATAACCGGTAATCACAATCGGGTCAGACATCGTATTCCTTTCGAGAATTATTCTTTACTTAGCGCCACCGCGCGCTGGCGTAACACATATTTCTGGATTTTACCGGTGGGTGTTTTATCGAGCGCACCAAATACCACGCGTGTCGGGGCTTTATACCGCGCCATATGCTCGCGGCAAAAATCAATCATTTCATCTTCTGTTACGGGCGCTGCATTCGCTTTCAACTCAATAAACGCGCAGGGTGTTTCTTCCCATTTGGGGTGCGGCATGGCTACCACCGCCGCTTCGAGAACGGCCGGGTGGCGATAAATCACGCTTTCCACTTCGATGGTGGAAATATTTTCGCCGCCGGAAATGATAATATCCTTCAACCTGTCTTTCACTTCAATGTACCCATCTGGGTGCCACACCGCTAAATCACCTGTGTGATACCAGCCGCCACGAAATGTTTCGCCAGTGGTTTTTGGGTTTTTGAGATAGCCCTTCATAATCACATTGCCGCGCATCATGCATTCGCCAATCGTTTTTCCATCACGCGGCACGGGCTGCATGGTTTCGTGGTGCGCCACCATCATATCTTCCAGCACCGGGGTGCGCACCCCTTGGCGCGCTTTGATAATCGCCTGTTCGGGAATGCTGAGTGCATTCCACTCTGGGTCCCACGCGCACGACATATTCGGCCCATATACTTCGGTGGCGCCATACACATGCATCACGTTGAAGCCCATTTTCTGCATATTTTCGAGCACGGTGGGCGTGGGTGCAGAACCAGCCGTCATCACCTGCACTGTCCAATCGAATTTACGTTTCACCGCATCGGGCGCATGAATAAGCATATTCAGCACAATCGGTGCCGCCGTAAAATGCGTGACGCGGTGGGTTTCAATCACCCGAAAAATTTCTGCCGCATCCACTTTGGGTAAGCAAA
>JBILFK010000063.1:0-8592 GCA_044351685.1 Rickettsiales bacterium
TGATCTTCTGAACCCAGATGCATCACATCAATAAAGGGCATCACGCCGTAAGCGCGGGGGTTTTCATCGAGCCCTTCGATGATGTTATCGTAAATCTGCTGTGAATCGGTGATGTGATCGGTAGGGAAAATGCTTTCATACCATTCGTTGAAGTGCTGGGTTTTCTGACGAAACACGAGATAAAGCAAGAAGCCAATGAGCGCGCCAAGCGAACCAAAAATCCCCGATACCGCCGAGATAATGGCAAGCAATGCCAGATGCTGCACCTCGTAGCCCTTTTTATACTGGCCGTAGGCAAGGGCTGCCGTGAATATGCTAAAGAACACATGAATGATCAGCGGAATCGCAGGCCATACATCGGTTTTGAGTAGCAGGTAAAGATTAAACGCATGCACAAACGAAAGCACCACCGCCATAACAACAAACAATGCATGGTTAGTGCTTGC
Source organism: Rickettsiales bacterium (assembly GCA_044351685.1). Lineage (GTDB taxonomy): Bacteria > Pseudomonadota > Alphaproteobacteria > Rickettsiales > UBA3002 > JALHRI01. The sequence continues at coordinate 447 of JBILFK010000063.1, forward strand.
CGGATTCGCGCGCGCGGCATCGTGCACATCTTCTTCACGAAGAATGTCGTCAACATATTCGTAAACGGGCGAGTTAAGCATTCTCATGAAGTGCCTGCACAATGTAGCTGAATTTTACGTCGCGCTTGCCACGCATGGCTTGCTCGATTTCCTTTGCGATTTTATCGCGGACGATATTGGCGCCCGCAAGCGGTGTCGCGGGAAGCAGAATGGAATATTCCTGCCCATCAGTTTGGTAGTCGAAGGCCAAATCAACGTTACGCAACACACTTCGCACCGCTTCGCCCACCTGCCGCGCAACGGTTACTTTATCGGCATCATCCATTTGTCCGCCATCATTCACTTTGATCACCAGCATGGAAAGGTTGAAGCTTAAGCGCTTTGCCAGCTTCGCCAGATAATCGCTTTGGCGGCGGAAGTAGCCATACGAAAGCATGCCACGCTCGGGGTTGACCATCGATTCGGATTTCACCGTTTGATAGTTGCGGGCATTGATAAGCGCTGTGCCAATCCAATCGGCAAGCGCTTTAAAGCTTTCCACCGTGTTCAGGCTGAGCGAGATAAACTCCATCTGCTCAATTTTGAGCATACCAATCACCCGGCGGCTTTCCGGATCAAGAATTGGCCCGGCCATAATGCCCTGACCATCGAGTGCGCGCTCATGATCTTCGTTGGCGATAATGAGCGTTTGCTGCTGCCCAACTACCGCCTGATACAGCGGGCTGAACGAATCAATTTCCTGTTGCAGATTATCGCTCGGGTGCCATCCATGCAGAATGGTGGCAGTTAATTTATTATCGTGGAACAAGTACAGCGAGAATTTCTGTGGCCCAAGCACCGAACCAATCAATGTTTCGATACCCTGCATCACCGATTTAGGATCCAGTGACTCTACCGAATTTGCTGCGCGGTAAGCTTCAATCGACGAGGTGAGCTGACCGGCAACTTGCACTTCCAGCGATTCTTTACGTGTTTTGACAAAGCTGTAGGAATCGGAAATCAATTCTTCACGGGCGTTTGATTCTTCGAGTTCTTTGAGAATACGATTGCGTTCGCGCACGTGCCGCATGCGCAGTTCGCCCAAAAGCCATGAAACAATGAACCACAAAATCGGATTGATGAAAACACCGTAAAGGAAATCATAGCGATCCATATCGGTGGGTTGCACCGGCATATTGCCAAGAAGCAGGCATGCGGTGGCAAAAGCGGCAGCAAAAAGCCCTTCATTGGTGCCATATTGTGCCGTCAGCAACAGCACCACTATCCAGAATGGATGGGGGTTGACATCCATGAAGCGGTGGCCATCAAAGAAGATGCTATCGACCAACAACATGATCGAGAGCATAATAATTGCTTCGATAATGGCGGAAAGGCGGATGCCCAAAATTTTACGATGCTGTTCCATAACCTAACGCCTCTTCATTAAAATTTATACTGCATGTGTGCACCCACATTGGTTGCATTATTTGCGGAATCATTGGTTTGCAACCCGTAACGCGCACGCACACCTGCTTCAACTCTGTCGGTGATATCCTGCGTGATACGCCCCTCAATCAGCGGCCCTTGTTCGCCCAATCTATCATAGGCCCAGCCACCGACAAGGCTGGTATGGGTGCTGGGGGTAAGGTCGTATTGCATACTGCCGGTGATGGCGTGCACTTCGCGTGATACTAGCGGCAGCAGCTTATAGGCATTGCCCTGATTATCGATACGCACTTTATCGTTACCGTGCAAATATTCGCCATCAAACCCATAGCCCACGGCAAGGTAAGGCTGCGATTGGCGCAGCGCATGCACCACATTGGCGCGCACCAAGCCAGAACCAATAACATTATCTTCAAGATGCGTGTTGTATTGATTCATCGAACCCTCAAGCCCAAGTGAAGTGTTTGGTGTAAGCATGGCGCTGTGGCGGAAGCCAACGCGGTTGCGCGTAGCTTCTTCATAGGCGGCTTCAACAAAATCCCAGTAGGGGCGATTTAAATCAGCGAGCACCTCGCTTCGGCCAATACCTGTATTAAGGGCATAATTAAAACCAACACCTGTTTTGGAATTATTGGCAAACAGCGACCCCTGCGCACGGCTACCATCTTCAAAATAATAGGCCGCATACACTTCACCTGCCTGACGGCTGGTGTTGTAATCGCCTATCAGCCCGCTCTCGGCATTGCGGATGGTATTCGTATCCATTTCATTGTTGCGCAGGTTGAAGCCGATTTCTGCGCGGTCGGTCACGCGGGTGGCACCTGAAAGCGTGGTGATCTGTTCGTTATTCTTACCAAAGCTACGCCATTCGTGATCGGCTTTGATAAAGTTTGTATTTTGCGTACGACGAATCTCGCGCTCGAGCACGGCATAATCTTCGTTCTCTGGCGCCAGCGCCTGTGCGTGGCGAAGCATATTCATCGCGCCAATCGGGTTACCGTTCGTGCGCTCCACATTGGCCTGATACGCAATCAGCTGAGGCTCTTGCGGATAATACTGCTGCAGCGCCGCCAAACGTTGACGCGCGCGCGTTTGCTGCCCCGTTTCCTGTTCAATGCGGGCATAAAGCAGCTGCAGGCGTAAATCTTGCTGACGGCTGATGGTTTCCTGCGCCGAAGCCTGCTGCGCCTGTGCGGGAACCACCGCAAACTCTTGCGCCGATGTAGGAACAAAGCGCAATACATAACCCGGCTTCGCCGAAATACTAACGCTATCGTAGCCCATTTTCTGCGATTCAAGCCACGCATATTCCTCTGCGCGCATCACTTTGATAGGATTTTTATCATCAAGTGGTTTGGCAAAACTGATTTTCATTTCACGCCCACCGCTAAAGCGCTCGACCGAGCTAACGTCTGGCGAATTTCCAGTGAGCGCCGAACCGCGCTGACGATATACCGAGTTAGGATCGTATTGATTGGCAACACGCATGGCATCATCGGTAAAGCCATATTCAATTAGCACACTCATGTAATCTGCAAGCGTTCCCTTATCGCTTGGGTTTTCCCTTAGCATTTGTTCGAATCCTTGCTTGCCTTCGCCGCTGCGCCCGAGGTGAAAGAGCGCACTATACATACGCGAGCGCGCATCGGGTGGAAGCTGTTGGCCAGACTGCGCCATCTGCTGCGCCATCTGTACAACAGTTGCGTATTCTTTTTTTGCATCTTCAAGTTTTCCGGAACGCTTCAAAAGCTCTGCCCGGAAGAAATGTGCCTGCGAATCTGAGGCGAGCGCCTGCGGTGAAGTATCGGTGGCAGGAATCGTGACCGCACGATCGAGCGTCGCTTGCGATTTCGAGAATTGCCCACTGGTAAAATCAAGCGTGCCTAACTGATTAAGCGCCAGCTTGTTAGAAGGATCCACAGCCAGAATGCGGGTGTAGGTATATTTAGCCGCATCTTTGAAACCAAAGTCCAGTGCGGTGCGCGCATAATCATGTAGTGCGGCGCTATCGGTGGTTTGATCCACCCAGCTGCGCATATTGGTAGTGAAGTTTGAACCATCGCCCTGCACCGCAAGCACCTTGAAGAAGCGCTGACGCAATGGCGGATAAGCAAGCGCATCGGAAGTGGAGGCCGCATAACGCAGCACACCTGAATCATCGGCACCCGCTAAAATAACATCTGCCCACGCGGCACGATCTTGCAGCGAAGATGCCTGCGCGCGCGAAGCCACCCACGCAAGCTGTGATTCGGAAAACTTCCCGCCCCACAAATATAACAAGTCCTTCACTTCCTGACTATTGGGTGGCGAGTTTGCAGCGAGCGACTCGAAAATTTTCGTCGCATCGTCGCGGTAGCCTTCGTTTAATAAATCAAATCCTATTTGCCGCTTGGTGGCGATAGCAATCGTGGGACTGCTTGCCATAGCCACGCGCTCTTCACGCGTGAGCTTTTTGGCAGCCACAGCTTTGCCCCCCTTGCCTGCAGGGGCAGGGGTTAACTGGGCGAGCATTTTTTTCCATTCGCCGCCAGTGGTTTTGGCTTTTTCACGCGCCACAGGCAACACAGCTGCGCGCATGCCATTATTGATCAGGATATACGCGTAATTAAGCTGCTGAGCATCATCACCTCTACCGGCTTCCAGTGCGGCGCGCGCATAATTGGTAAGCTCGGTTTTATACTTTGCATCTTTGCGCGCAAGCGGGCTGAGCGTTGAAAGATAAAGCCCATCATTCGCGCCGGCTTGCGCAATTTGCGCACGCAACAATTCGAGCGCGTTATCGCTTTCACCTGCCTTAAGCAGGGCAGCAATCATGATCTCGCGGTTTTGCTCGGAAGGCTCACGCTGAAATAAAATCTGCGCCAGCTGGCTCGCGACATCTTTGTGCCCACGGTCATTCGCCAGATAAAAATATTCCTGCAGCTGTGAAATAGCCGCTTCACCGCCATTTTCAGCAAGCCATGGCTGCATAATATCGCCGCGCCCTGCAGCTGCAGCCAGCCGAAGCTGGGCATTGCGCGTAATCGGCACAGGGTTGGCGTTTGCAACCAACGTTACCGCATCCACAATATCCGCTGCACGATTGGCAATAATATGCATCTGCGCGAACCCTTCAAGCACCGAAGGCGGCATTTTATCAATCGGCGGAAACCGCTTTACCAGTTCATTAAGGCACGGGTCGTTTTTAGCGTATGCGCAAATCTCCGCCATGCGTGACACAAGAACAAACTTGGGCTCTGTAGCTAGGGCTGCGGCCAGCTTCTCGCTCTGCTCAGAAGATTGCGCTAATGCGGCCACCGCTGCTGCCAACACGGGTGTTTTAGTCAGAGGTTCTTTTGCAAAGCGCCCCACCAGCGCTTCGCCAATTTCAGCAACATCGCTCGCGCTTGCGATCACAAGAAGCCCCATCAAATCAATCTCACTGAACTGCGACACGTCAATCTGCGCAATCACCGACTTTGCCGTTACAACATCATTGCGCTTAATTGCGAGCTCAAGGTAGGTAACATAAAGCGCGGCAGGCATATTGCCTGTTGCCGCAACTTTCGCCAACATGTCATAGACATTATCTTCACGCCCAGCAGTAATATTTGCTTTTACGTAAGCTTTCAATAGGTCAGCGCTCTTCGGCAAGAGATCAATTCGCGCGTCGACAAGCGCCACAGCGCGCACCGCATCGCGCCCAGTGTAATGAATAACATTTACAAGGTCGGCCAAGTTGGCAGCATCCGCAGGATTGGCAACCATCCAAGCCTCGGCGACAGATTGCGCCTCGTCTAACTTGTCTTTTGTGCATAACAGACTTACTTGAATACGTGTCGCCGGGTAGCTTTGAAACTCAGGGTGCTTTGCGCGCAGCGCATCAACCGTCAGCGAGGCTTCATCGGATTGATTCTCAAGCATTTGAATGGTGGCAAGATCCACATAATATTGTGGATTTGCGCCTTGCGTAACCTCGATAATTTTTTTGAGCGCTTCAATCTGCTTCACATAGCTTTTATCGGCATTGTAAATGTCGGAGAGCACCTTCAGGTTTTGTTCAGTTGGCTCGGCCTGCGCAATGATTTCAAGCTGTGCATTGTATTTAGGATAGTCACCCGCAAGCTGATATTGCTCGGCAAGTTTTTTATGCGCATTTACATCGCCGGGGCTTGCTGCCACATATTCTTCTAGAATTTTAATCGCCGCCGGGCGGTCGCCCCCGGTGATACGTTTATCGACAAGAGCATTCACAATCGGGAACGACCTGCGCCCTTGATTGTATTCGGCCTCGACATCGACATTACCCAAATCAATCTGAACACTATCACGGGCCTGTAGCTGCCGGACTTCGCCCTCAGTAGGTATCAGCAAAAAGCTGATGCCAATGCCAAGCACAGCCAGAATTAGAGCAGCCAACACATATTTGCGCATGCGAATCCTCGTCAAAACGATGTTCTTCGATGCAAGCCAAGTCAGGGTTCGCGCGTGTATAGCGCGATACATTTCTTATTAATGAGACACCATGCCATATTGATTGGATAGCGCAGCAATAACCGCACAAGCAGCTCGCCATAGCCCGTGATGGCGACGCGCTGTTGCCATTCAACTACAATGCAGCCTAAAAACTTGCGATAAGTGTGGCCAGTCCATCATGTAGTGGCGTTTTGGCAACAAAGCCCAAATGCGTGCGCGCATGTTCGGGGTTGCCTAAGCTATGGCGGATATCGCCCACGCGTGGTTCTGCGTGCTGTGCAGGCAGTGCAGCGCCGGTGAGGGTGCGCAATGTATCGGCTAACATTAGCAAGCCGGTTGCTTTTCCAGTGCAGCCATTCATTACCTGTGCGCCTTTACGTGCGTTTGCAAGCGATGCAAGCACCAGCTGTGCCACATCGCCTACATAAATAAAGTCACGCGTTTGTTCGCCGTCGCCTAGAAATGTAATCGGCGTGTTCTTGCGAGCCGCATTGGCAAAAATACTGATCACACCAGAATAGGGCGAAGTCGGATCTTGGCGCGGGCCGTAGACATTAAAGAAGCGCAGCCCCACCGAAGCTACGCTGTAGGCGCGCCATGCATGCGCGGCGTAATGTTCGTTGGCCAATTTATCCAGACCATACGAAGAAAACGGCGCAGGCATTTCCGATTCCGCAAGGGGGATGCGTGGGTTATCGCCATACACCGCTGCCGAAGAAGCATAAATAACGGGTGGCTTGTGTGTGGCACGCGCTGCCGCATCGAATACACTAATGGTGCCGCCAACATTGGTGCGGTGCGATGCCAGCCAGTGATCACGGCATTGTTGCACCGAAGCGATGGCTGCTAAATGCACAATGCCAGAATGCGCTGCTGCCAGTTCACGTACGAGCGGCTCGTCGTTAATGTCGCCTTCTATAAGTGTTGCACCTGCAGGGGCATTGCTGCGAAGGCCGCTGGAAAGATTATCGATTATGGTGACGTTGTCGCCGCGCGCCAGCAGGGCTTCTGCAACATGCGAGCCAATAAAACCACAACCACCCGTGACAAGAATATGCGCCATGCGCGCACTAAAGCAGTTTCTTCATTAATCGTCCAGTTGCCTCGGTGCAGAGATCGAAAACCAGCTTAAAATCTTTTTTAGTGCCGTAATAAGGATCCGGAACTTCTTCGATATCGCGCACGCCTGCATAGGGAAGGTAGAGCGCAATGTCTGCTGTGGTGCCAATGGGCGCAATGCGCTGTAGATGCGTAAGGTGCGATACGTCCATCGCCAGAATCACATCGAAATCTGTGAAATCAGACGTGCGTACATTACGCGCCCGCAAATCATCAATCTCAACACCGTGCTGGCGCGCCATCTCCTGTGAGCGTACATCTGGCGCATGGCCGATATGGTGAGAATCAACGCCTGCGGAATCAATCAGGAAGTCGGCATACTTTCCGGCCTTCACGAGCGCATCGCGCAGCAAGCCTTCAGCGGTGGGAGAGCGGCAGATATTGCCCGTGCAGACAAAGAGAATTTTTTGAGGCAGTCGCGTTACCGTGGTGTAGTTCATGGTTCACATTATCATATTTTTTGCGTCACTGCTAATGGTTGTCGTGCGCTGCAATATAAAAGCTGAAAAGCCAGAAAAAGGGCAGAGCACAGGCCTTGCGTAAGGTGTTTTTTACACTATGCTGCCAGCAGCAAAGGAGCGTTTGGCTATGCAAGATCGCGCAGAACTATTGCATCAAAATTTTCTGGAGCGCGTGGCAAGTGGCGACTTACCGGAGATTGCAGGCGATTCGCTTGAAGCTTCAGGGCTTTCTGCAGAAAGATTGACCGAGATATTTGAAAGCCAGTTGCTAAGCCGCCATCTGGATTATCATTCACGCGTGCTGCAGGCGCGCGGCGAAAGTTTTTATACGATTGGCAGTGCTGGCCACGAAGGCAACGCCGCGATTGCCGCCGCGTTCCGTGCGAACGATATGGCGTTTCTGCATTACCGTGATGGTGCGTTTTTTATCCAGCGCTCGAAGTTAGTCGCTGGGCAAAACCCGCTCTACGATATGTTGCTAAGCTTTGTTGCCTCTAGCGATGATCCCATTTCCGGTGGGCGGCACAAAGTGCTGGGGAGTAAGGCGCTTTTTATTCCGCCGCAAACCAGCACCATTGCATCGCACCTGCCAAAAGCGATTGGCGCGGCTACCAGCATTGGGCTTAACAAGCGCAGAAAACAGGAAGGAGTTTTAGCTTCCGATGGTGTGGTGCTGTGTAGTTTTG
>JBILFK010000062.1:0-8592 GCA_044351685.1 Rickettsiales bacterium
GGCGATGGCTTCGGGTTTATCTTGGCGGCGGGCAACGGGGGTATAGCGTGCGCCTTTTTGTTTTTTGGCCATGGCAATATGTTTTTGTGCGCTGGCGGCGAGTTGCAAACGGTAGTTGGCATCCTGTTCGCCGAGGGTAATTTCTTCGCGCGTGAGCTCGCCCATCACGAATGGGTCTTGACCTTTGATGCCCACTGCCACATCGCCATCTGCGATGCCTTGGATTTCGAGCGGGTGCATACCGCAGAATGCAGCAATCTGCTCGAAGCTGAGGGTGGTATTTTCAACCAGCCATACGGCGGTTGCTTTCGGCATAAGTGGGTAGGCCATGTATCTTCTCCTTGATCGCGCGTCATCGCGCAGCGTTACACCGCTATTCGGGGTGGGCTGCCACTTCTAGTAAAATTTTCCCGCAATGCAAGCGTTCTTGCATACGTGTATGCGCTTCTTCAGCCTGAGCCAGCGGAAAAACACTGTCAATGACAGGGCGAACCGCGCCGGTTGCCAGATACGGCAGTACGCGTTTACGCACTGCTTCCATCAATTCGGCTTTGTTTTGTGGGCTTTGCCCACGCAGTGTGACGCCCGACCAGTGCAAATGCCGGGTAAGCAAGCGCGAAAGTGGTAAATGCTCGGCTTCGTTGCCTTCGAGGAAGGCAATGGTGACCAACCGCCCGCCCTTACGCAGCAGATTAAGATGTGTGGCGGCTTTCGGGCCACCCAGAATATCGATAATCACATCGACCCCGCGCTGTTCGGTCAGCGTGAGCACTTCTTGCGCAAAGTCAACATCGCGGTAGGCGAAGGCTTTTGCGCCAAACGCACTTATGAATGCACATTTCTCGGCGCTACCAGCGGTGGCAATTACCCGCGCACCAAGCAATTGCGCCAGCTGTACCATCATGATGCCCACGCCGCTGGCACCGCCATGCACGAGCACGGTTTCGCCATCGCGCAGGCGGCCTTCTTGCACCAGTGCCATCCATGCGGTGACGCAGGCTTCGGGGATGCAGGCGGCTTCCTGCATGCTAAGGCGGGGCGGCACCGAAAGCACCTGCGAGGCAGGCACGACCACATAATCGCTATAGCCGCCACCATTGACCAGCGCGCAGACATTTTCGCCTTCGCTCCAGCCAATCACATTGCTGCCAAACGCGGCGATGGTGCCGGAAACTTCAAGCCCTAAAATCGGCGAGGCATCTTCGGGTGGTGCATATAGGCCCTTACGCTGCAACAGATCAGCGCGGTTTACGCCTGCATATGCGACCTTAATTAGAATTTCATTAGCACCGGGCGCATTAAGCGCCACATCACCAAGCGCCAGTGCACCATTTTGCAGGGTCACTGCACGTGCTTGTATTTGCGGCACATCGGCCGGAGACTTACGTTTTAACCACATGACTCACCCAATACCATAGAGAGAATCTACCTTAGGAATATTGTGGGGTAAGTCAACGAATTATCATGTGATTTGTCACTTCTGCTGCAACTCAGGCTTGCATTTTATCGGCTAGCTGGCAAACAGGATGCCAGCGATAAGGAGATGCCATGAAGCTGAGTATTACGCAGAAACATATCCTGGCAGCTTTGCTGTTTATAGCATGTATTGTGGTATTAGGCGCTGCCTACACCAAAGAAGTGCAAACAGGGCTTCGCGTAGCAGAGCGTGCGCGGCAAGGCATGAGCATTTTCCCGCAGACATTGGAACTTATGCTTTACGAGAGGCTTTCGACGCTTTCCGAACTTGCCGATGGGCAGAGCGCCATGGCATCGCCCGAGGAACTTTATAACCCTGAAAACGGCTTAGGCGCACTGCGTTACCTGATTGCAGACTACCGCAAAAACACCCAGTCGCGCCTGCCCAAACTGGATAATCTGTTTGTAAAGATTGAACGCAGCGAAGCAGTTCCAACGACGGCGACACTTACAACAATGTTGCGCCTACTTTCAGAAGATTCACGGCTGATGCTGAACCCACTAAGCGGTTCTGCGCATTTGGCAACACTGGTTTCGATCAATATTCCGGCGCAGATTTTACACGCCGATGATAGTTTGAAACTGCTTAAGGGACTGGTAGCCGATGTGCAAACAGCCGATGGCAGGTTTAAAACGCACGCGAACATGTTGAGACACGATGTTGCTGAGATGTCGGATGAAATCAACGCCATTATGGATGCAGGCGATGTGCTGGCGGCTGACCGCGAGTTTTTACGCGCCCGCATGGATGCACACCAGGCTGCAGCAACCCTACTGATTAATGCCTTAGACCGCGTTTCGCCGGAGATTACGGTCAAGAGATTCGGTAAACTTGTCGCCGCCACGAATGACTATCTGGTGACCATGCAGGAAGTGCAGCTGGCATCTGTTTCGGTGTTGCGCAAATTGCTTGATGCGCGTGCCGATGCGAAGCGCGACATGATTCAGTTTGTGTTGCAGGCAACACTGATTGGCTTGCTGGTTTCGTGTGTGGTGTATGGCGTGCTGGTCTTTTCGGTGGTCACGCCACTGCGCCGCCTGAAAGATCGTATCTACGCCATGGCGAATTGGGATTTGGAAAGTGAAGTGCCCGAGCGCGATCGTATCGATGATATCGGCCAGATCGCGTTTGCGATCGAGGTGCTTCGGCAGAACGCAAAACGATTCAAAGAGCTCGAAGAGATAGAAGCTGAACACGAAGCCAGAAGGCGTGCACGGCAAGAACAGCTCGAGGCATTGGTGCATAGTTTTGAGCATTCGGTGGTGCCGCTGCTTGACGGTGTATTTGAATCGGCAACCCAGCTGCACCACACGGCCGAACGCATGAAACAATCGATTTCGGTTGCCCAGCGCAATGCTGGCCAGGTGTATGAATCGGTGGGTAGTTCTTCGCAGCAGATTGAAGCGATTGCGCAAAGCTCCGATTCCATTCACCGTGCGATTGGCGAAATGGTGCACCGTATTCATGAAACACTTTCCATGAGCACCAGCGCGCTCGAGGAAACCAAAGATGCCGATCAAAGCACACAGGAACTGGCGCATGCCACGCGGCAAATTAGCGGCGTGATTGCGCTGATTCGTAAAATCACCGAAAAAATTAACCTGCTGGCGCTCAATGCGGGCATTGAATCGATCCGCGCGGGTGAGGCGGGCAAAGGCTTCGTGGTGGTGGCACAGGAAGTGAAAACACTCGCCACACAAACCAAGCGCGCCACCGAAGATATTGTCGATAAAATTTTATTCCTGCAGGAGAAAACCGCTTCCACTGAGCACGCGCTCAAGCATGTGCGCGATGGCATGTTAACCCTGACAGAAACCAACCAATCACTACATAGCGGCATCCAAGATCAGCAGAAACTTACCAACACCATTGCCTATAGCATGCATCAGGCATCGGGTATCATGAGTGGCATGGATACCAGTGTAGGCACCATCAACAGTAAAATCAGCGAGATTGATACCGCTTCACGTGAAGTGGTGGATTCAGCGCGCGTGCTGGGCTCGAACGCGAATATTTTAACGCACGAAATTCGCAAATTCCTGCGTGAGATCAGCGCGATTGATGCAACGCTGCCCGCAGATAGTGCAGAAGATTCTACAAAGGCAGCGTAGCCTTAACGTGCCGGTGCACCCTGAAATGTTGCCGAACCACTACGCGTGTTACCGCCAACACCGGTAACGCTGCGGTTCACCGTGTTGGTATCTTTGTCATAGTTTACGGTAGCGCTGCGGCTTTTGGTTTCGCCTTGCTGATTGGTCCAGTTGGTGTTGCGGGTGCGGCCATTTTCGCCTTTGCTTACGGTTTGATTAAACGTGCCGCTGCCGCCTTGTGCGCCAGTGTAGGTTCCGCTGCGCACACCATTTGCAGCCGTGCCCTGCATGGTACGCGTATTGCCGTTGCGCGTCACCGATTTGTTAAATTCCCCGGTTTGGCGGTTATATTGACCGGTGGCACTGCGGTTAAATGTGCGCCCACCTGCTCCTGTCACGTTCTGAGTGCGGGTGATACCGCTGGCGCGATTGCCGCTACGGGTTGTGGCAAAGCTTCCCGATTTGCCGCCGCCGGTCACAAAGCTGCCGCTGCGCGCGCGGTCACGTGCTTCGCTGGCGGAGGTGAAAGTGAATAACATCAGTATGGCAGTGCATGAAACAGCAAACAGTAAACGCATAACTTCTCCTGTGTATGGAGATGTGCGTATAACAGAAAGATGCGTGGTGGACAACGCCCTTAGCGCGCAACATCGCTCACGGACTGAATTTCGGGCATGGCACGCGTGTGTTCTAGGCCATTACCAAAGCCTTGCTCGCCGATGCCGCCTTGCACGATACCTGCACCACCAGCCTGAAATGCACCGCCGCCACCACGTACCTCCACTGGTTCAGGGCGCTGGAGTCCGGCAGGTTGCACATTCAATCCGGGTTGCATAGGCTTGTTAGATAATTCATCGAGCAGTTTGCGTTGCGCATTCGCATCGACATTGGCCACAGCTGGCAATGCACGTGCCACAGGCGCGGCAGCTACGGGTGCCCCTGCGGCAGGCTTGCCACTGTTGATGATTTGCACTTCCAGTGCGCGCTCAGAAATGCCGGTGTTGAACTGCTTGTTTTGCTGCATCCGCTCGATCAGTTGCAGCTGCGGGCTTTTACCAAAACTTGGGTTATACGGCACAAATTTTGGTGCACGCTGCTCGGCTACGTTTTGCATATAGGCTTCGCCAGCCGAAAGTTGGCGTTGCATTTGCAATTGTTGTTGGCGCTGACGTAGCGCAAGCGCCTGATTGGCGCGGAAATTTTGTATGCCGGGCCTTACGCCACGATTACGTGCATCGAACCCCTGATTATTATACGGCACCTCGGCGACATATTGGCCTTTTAACACCGCTGCAGCCGAACCTGCCTGCGCATGGGTTGCCAGCAAGGCGACCAGAGTGATTGCAATGGTGTTTGCGGCTATCAGAATCGGGTGTTTCATGGAATCTCCGTTATACTACTACGTTAGATAATCATAGCCGCAGAGTGCTAAGAAAAGGTTAATAGCTGCGGTGATTTCGCCCATAAATCCTATGCTAGGCAGGCGTGTGTAAGCGATTGGCAAGGCTGGGCGCGTTCGCAGAAGCAACGATGGCTATCGCGGCAAACATATAGTTAAGATTTTAGGCAATTTTTATTCAGAATTGTCATAAAATTTTCACACATTCTATTAACATTTTAACCTATCATTAACCAATAACATGGTAGAACAAATTATACGCACAAGGAGAACATGTTTATGGCTGACGATGATAACATTAGAAATGCAGTTGCCGCAGCACTTTTACGTGATAGCGATAAACAAATTGATGCAGCGACCATTACGCGCTCAGGCGTTGATGCCAATAATAATCAAGCGTTAGAAGCTAACGAACTTGTCGCAAAGTTTGGTATTACCACTGATGCTGCCATTGGTAGAATAGATGCTAACGGAGATAACAGAGCAACCGATGCAGAGTTAAATACCTTCCTTGAGGCGAACATTGGTGCGATTCAGCTAAACCCAGCGATGCGGGCTTTTATTCAAACCGCAATGGCGGACCAAGTGCTAGATAAAGATGAATGCATGGCGCTAAGTCTTGCGATGGCCGGCGTGTCGTTTGAAGATATGCAAAAGGCTGGTGTAACTGGCGGTGAACACTCAACGCAAGCAATTGCTTCAGCGGTAACGGCTGCTAGAGAAACGACGGGTCATTCTCGCTAAGTAGTTCCTTTAATACACAATAGGCCGTGCGTCACAGCTTGTGTCGTGCGGCTTTTGTTTAGGTGCAAAACCATAGCTAGTCATTTACATTTGCAAAAAGCCTGCTTAAGTAGCAGGCAATGAATACCACATGGAAAGCTGGCGCCTTTAGTAAAAATTCCACCGCTGTGTCGATGGATGATGAAGCCTTGTTGCAAGAAAAAGTGGTGATTCTGCTGCAAGGCAAGAATGTTTACGGCGATCAGATTTTCACCTATCTCGAACTCACCCTGAAAAGCCTGATGCAGCTGCGCAGCAAAATGCGCAAGGGCGAAGAATTTATGCCCGCCGAATATGGCGAGGTGCTTGCCGCAGGCAAGGGTGACCCTTCGCCGGAACTGCGTTCAGAAATGGCCATTACCCATAACATGATCGATGTGCCGCGCCCCAAACCCGTGACCGCGCCTGTATATGCCGCGCCACAACCAAAATTGTGGGACGATTAGGGTGTTTTGTCGCGCTGCTGCTGTGCCTTTTCACTGGCGCGCGCGTGTGGATTTAAGGCCTTCATGCGCACAATATTCGGGTACATACTGAGAATAGGAATGCGCCAGCCATACACTTTCAGGCGGTAGCGCTTACCAACATCGAGATCGCCATAAAAATCGCTGCTATTATATTTGAGAAACCAGCCGGCATCATCGTTACGGAATACGCCGTGGTCGGTATAAATCAGGTAAGTGCTGATGACTTTTCCATCGCGCGTTTCGCTTTCGGTGACGATTTGTTTATCTTTGATGAGCACGTTATCGAGTGAGCGCTGCGTAAGCCACTGATAGGGCAGATTGGTGAACAGTAGCCCAATGACTATAAGGGTTGGAATACCTATCCAGAGGATTTTTTTCATCGATGACCTTGCTCGTTCTCGCTAAGCGTAGTGTCGAACCGACGGTTCGAGAAATCTGGTTTGGTAGTGGTGCCCCCGGTCGGACTCGAACCGACACACCCTTGCGGATACAAGATTTTGAGTCTAGCGCGTCTACCAATTCCACCACAGGGGCACTCAAAAACCAGCGGGTTCATAGCATCCATCGGTGCTGCGCGTCAATCGCTGGTTTCATCCTTTGCGTTTTGTCACTTTTGTTGCGGCCCAAAAGCGGTATAATGCCGCCATGATTTACCGCATACACATGGCTTACCTGTTGGTGCTGGCCGCATTGCTGCCGCTTGGCGGCGCGCTGCTTTCGCAATATGGCTTTGGCTATGCACCCTGCGATTTGTGCATGTTACAGCGTTACCCGTATGTTGCCGTGCTGGCGATCGGTGCGCTGCTGCTGGCGTTGCCGCGCTACCGCACGCCGCTTTTGTGGCTGGCGGTGCTGGCATTTTTTACCACCGGTGGCATCGCGTTTTTTCATGTAGGGGTGGAACAAGGCTGGTGGGAATATGCCAGCGCCTGCAGCTCGCTGACCAGTGGCGCGAACATTACCGAATTACGCGCGGCGATTTTGAATGCACCGCTCGTGAGCTGTAATCAGCCACAGCTTACAGTGCTTGGGCTTTCGATGGCGGCGTGGAATGTGCTGGCAGGGGTTGGTTGTGCTGTGCTATGCATGCTGCGCATACGCAAAAAGGATCCCACGCATGACGCATAGCTACGCATTACCCGGTGACGCGCAAGGCGAGGCACAGCTGCACCAGATGCTGCGCGTAGACCATGCCGGTGAATATGGTGCCAAGCGCATTTACGCCGGGCAAATGGCGGTGTTAAAGAATCACCCTTCGCGCCATGAAATTGCGCATATGGCGCAGCAAGAACAAGTGCATCTTGATGCGTTTAATCGTTTGCTTGCAGAACGCCGTGTGCGCCCAAGCGCGTTGTTACCCTTCTGGCATGTGGCAGGCTATGCACTTGGTGCGGGCACCGCACTGCTTGGGTCGCGCGCAGCGATGGCATGCACCGTGGCGGTGGAATCGGTGATTAGTGAACATTACGCAAAACAAATTGCTGCATTGCCGGACACCGAATCGGCGCTCGCATCTACCTTAGAGCAATTCAAAGCCGAAGAAGAAGAACATCACGCCACTGGCCTCGCACACGATGCCGAAAAAGCCCCGGCATACGAGGCGCTCTCAGCCGCGATACGCCTGGGTTGTAAGCTTGCCATAAAACTCGCCGAGAAGATCTGATTGTTGCGCTGCAGCACGTTGTTGCCGCAATGCACCACTACGGTGCAGTGCAGTACATTTGATGCTTTTTTTCTTATGAAAATTGTGATAAGACTTGACTCCACCTAAAGCAAAAAGAGTTCGGCATGTATTCAGCAACTTTAAATGGCATTAATGAGCCCTCGCTTGATGAACTTTTTTCAGAGCCCATGATTCAATTAATCATGCGCCGCGATGGTGTGGCGCGCGATGCACTGGAAGATGTGCTGGCGCAGCTTGCGGCAATCACCGCTCAACAAGCCCCTATACAATAATCACCCAACACAATCATCGTTTCTTTTGAACGGTTGCGCATCGTGCTGTGTTTCGGCATGCTGATGATTATGCGTTTTGGTTTTTTAATTATTGGTATGGTGTTTTCGCTTAGCGTGCCTGCGCTTGCGAAACCGGGTTTAAACCCGGTGGATGCCGAATATGGCCATTTCTATCGCGTGGCGTGCATTCCGCCGCTGCATTATTTTGCGATCACGCGCGAAGATTATCGCGGCAGCTCTGCCGCCACCCAATCGAAGCCCGCCGCACGCGAACAGCTTTTGCCGTTCGGCTTGTATGCTACCCCCGGTTTCGGCACCTGCGCATTGGGCAAAAATGTGGTAGCATGGAATGTGAGCGGCGAAGATTGGCGCGCGCATATTTCCCTGAACGATACAACGGTGGTGGAGCGTGTGGCGATT
>JBILFK010000194.1:0-2548 GCA_044351685.1 Rickettsiales bacterium
TGATGGAAATTGTAAAACAAGCCTTCCGCCCAGAATTCCTGAACCGGCTGGATGAGATTATTCTGTTCCACCGCCTGCGCCATAGCGATATGGGCGCGATTGTTGATATTCAGGTGAAACGCCTGGAGGCCTTGCTGAGCGATCGCAACATCACCCTCGCACTCGATGATGCCGCACGCAATTGGCTGGGCGAAAAAGGCTACGATAGTATTTATGGGGCGCGGCCGCTGAAGCGCGTGATTCAAAAACAGCTGCAAGATAGACTCGCCACCATGATTCTCGAAGGGCAGGTGCATAACGGCGACCATATCACCGTCACCGGCCATGATTTAGGCGTGCATATCAAGGCCGAAAAAGCGGCTTAGAAGCAATTTTTGCTAAATTCCTATCGAATTAACCATTTCTTTACACCGCCCCTGTAGGGTGGGGAATGAATGGATTAATTTTGGAGGATTTATGACAAACATACCAGAACGCGAACAAGCACAAGCAGCGATTACACAATTAACTGCATACATCACAAGAGAAGGGGATTCGCTTCGCATCCCATCTGTGCCTGCCGGTCAGTATGACCCTAACGTGGCGCAGCTTCAGATTATTGCAAACTACCTGAACGGCGATAATGAAATTAGGGTGGATGGCATTTACGGCAACAATACTAAAGATGCGCTTCGCAGTGTAGTTGGGTTGCCAGTGGGCTTTAACCCAGATGATGGATTAAGCCGCCATGAACTCGGGCATATCGTAAATATCGCGAGTGTGCGTGCGGCTGCTGGAGAAGCAGGTGCTGCTGTTACGGGTAAGCTTGGTGATATTGCTGATGGGGCTCAAGATTTGGTTGCAGGAGCTAGGCAAAGACTTGGCAGAGCAATTCTCGGCGGCTGAGGATAGCAGCATTTACTTAAGCGTATGTGAAAGTAGCGTAATCAGCGCGGCACAAGTAGAGGATTATTGCGCGGCACCGCCCAGCGCCGAGGATCAGGGGTGGGGCAAATTTCGCCTAAACGATCCATACCCACCACGGTACCTCGCTCGCCTTGCGCGGCATCGATAGCTTCATCCAGCAAGCCAACAGGGGTAGCGAGCCCATCGCGTGAGCGGCCTTCGATTCCCGTGAACATGCCTACCGGTATCACATCGCCATCGCGTGTGTAGGCATAAACTAGGCTGCCCGAATAGCCAGGGCGAATGCTGGCGCTGATATTACTGAGGCGCAGATACTCGGCTGCTTCCATGCTGGTTCGGCCCAACAGGTTATTGCTGATACTCCAGTCATATTCCAGCGGCATAATGCCGGTGGCGTAGCCGACCTCTGGGCGATTGGTTTGCGCACTGATCATGCGCACATGTGGCGGAACACCGGCAGGGCGTAACGCGCCATCGAGTGAAATCGGGGTGATATCCACGCGGCCAGAAAGCGCACGCAATTGTGCTTCCGTGAAATCATCGTTGGGTAGTGCACCACGCAGGGTGCGCCCACCCGTTCCCGCATTTTCAGGGTCGTTACGGTTGGCGTTCACCATCTGGCGCAGTATCTGCGCATAACTTTTTCCGTCAATTGTGGGTTGCGGTGTGGGGCGTTCGCCGCGGCGCAGCTGGTCTGCTGGCGGCCTGCCGGTCATGATCTCATTTAGAATGCTGTTGGATTCCTGCACGCTCAGCAATTCAAACACGGCAGCATCAACAAAATGATCGGTCGAGAAAAACCGGCGCTCGCAGCCACCCTGCGAAGGATTCATAGCGACCACGCGGGCAAAGCGCATGCCTTCGCCATCGAAAATGGGGGTATAATGCTGGCCGCGCAAGGCAAACATGCCGGGCGTACCATTATCCGATACCGCATGCGCGCTGGTGACAATGTAATGTTTGCCATCTTCTTCGAACATGGTGCCGGTGGCAATCAGGGGTGTGCCGCGAGAAGGGTGAACCCCCATCACCTGCACGGTGGCATTGGCCACGCGCGCATCGGCGATATCGCGCGGGTTGCGCGCATCGGCTGGCTCGAAGCGCCCGGTGGCATTGCGTCGAATAGTTTCGGTCATCGTTGCAGTTTACACTGCTGAAAAAACATGTGGTGTGACGCTTTTATGAAACAAGAAATCAGATAAAATTTTATCGGATTTAACTAGCGGCTCGCAAGCTGGGCATTGTTATTTAGCGAAGCGATCTCTGCGCTGATTTCGCCCATGCGCGCTTTAAATTTTTGCAGCTGTGCACCCGCAAGTGCCTGCGCCGTGTTAAAGCGCTGTGCGGCCGGATTCACCTGCACACCATTCTGGTGTACTTCGTAATGCAAATGCGGGCCCGTCGACATGCCCGTAGAACCTACATAGGCAATCACTTGCCCTTGCTTCACGCGGCTACCGACACGGATACTGCCAAAGCGGCTGATATGGCCGTAGGCTGTGCTGTAGGTGCCGTTATGGCGAATTTGCACATAGTTACCATAGCCATTTTTCCAACCACGGAAAGCCACCACACCATCGCCCGCGGCAAAAATGGGGGTGCCGGTGGGTGCCGCAAAATCGACACCGCGATGCATTTTGCC
>JBILFK010000195.1:0-2531 GCA_044351685.1 Rickettsiales bacterium
ACGAGAACCGTTCGAACTCGGATGGTATCGCTGGCTTCGCCCGTGTGAAAGCACCGTTCTAAGCAACGCTTAGATAACCAAAACAAACTGGCGGCCCTCAAAAGCCGCCAGTTTTTTTATGTGCGCTGATTCAAAATCGCGGAGAGTTACGCGCTTTAGATTGTCACCCCGACTTGCACCTGCAACGTCGGGGGCTATTCTCGCTATGTCTGCTACAAGAATGGATCCCGACGCACTACGTGGTCGGGATGAGATCTCTTATCTCCCAGTATCGAATACAATAAATTTTACAAAGGCGCAGTCGCCTGTTGCAGCCAGTGCTGCATTTCCGCTGAAACGCCCTGCGCTTCAACAGTTTTTGCCACGCGCGCATGGTAATGGTTCAACCATGTTTTTTCGTGCGCGCTTAGCATTTCGCTCACTATCAGCGCTTTATCAATCGGCGACAGTGTTAGTGTTTCAAACGCAAATAGTGGTTTGTTTTTATCGGTGGTGCCTGCGTGTATCACCAGCACCAAATTTTCAATGCGAATGCCGTATTCACCCGCGCGGTAATAACCCGGCTCGTTCGAAAGAATCATTCCCGGCACCAGTGGCGTTTTGCTGGGGCGCTTGCTAATGCGTTGCGGCCCTTCATGCACGCATAAATACGCCCCTACCCCATGCCCGGTGCCATGATCATAATCGAGCCCGGCTTCCCACAAATATTGCCGCGCCAATACATCGAGCTGGCTACCATTGGTGCCTTCCGGGAAGCGTGCCTGCGCCAGCGCAATATGCCCCTTTAGCACACGCGTAAAATGCTCGCGCATCGCCTGCGATGGGTTACCAATAGCAACAGTGCGCGTAACATCGGTGGTGCCATCGGGGTATTGGCCCCCAGAATCGAGCAAAAACAATTCACCCGCCGCCAGCTTTCTATCGGTTACCGGGGTAGCGCGGTAATGGATAATCGCGCCATGTTCGCCAGCACCGGCAATCGTTGCAAAGCTTGGCCCCCGATAATGCGGCGATGCGCACCGAAAACTCTCTAGTTTTTCAGCAATTTCGCATTCGGTTGGAAAATGTTTTTTCTTAGCACGCTGCTGCAGCCAGAAAAGAAAACTGGTAAGTGCATGGCCATCGCGCACATGCGCGGCGCGAATACCTTCCACTTCCACCGCATTTTTAGTGGCCTTCGGAAGCAAGGTTGGGTCTTCGCAGGGTATCACGGTAATCTGGTGCTGTTTAGCGTGCTGCGCGATGGCATATGGCGCAGTAGCTGCATCCATCAGCACGCGCGCATGCGGCTTGGCAAGCGCCACGCGGTTGCCCCATAATTCATGGATATCGGCATAGGTAATGCGTGCAGCTTTCCATTCCTTTTGTACTTCGGCCGATAATGTGCGCGGGAAGCTGCAAAACACGCCCCTGCCATCGCGGTAAAGCAAGAAATATCCCATCACCAGCGGGTTAAACTCGACATCGCTGCCCCGAATATTGAGTAGCCAATTGATACTATCGGGCGCGGTGAGCAATAATGCGTCCGCATTCTGTTGCGTAATGATGTTCAACAAATGCTTCTGCTTTTTTGCGTAGCTTTCGCCTGCATAGCGTAGCGGGTGTAAGTGAATTGCCCCAGATGGATAGGCCGGTTGCGATTTCCAAAGTGCATCGGCAGGATTTTTGGATAATGGCACCCAGTTAATCGGTGCATTACGGCAGGCGCTTTGCCATGCCGCATATTCCGATTGGGTAACAAGCCACGGGTTAAACCCCACCCGCAGTGGTGTGGTTTGCGAAGCAAGCCATGCGGTCACGCTGGTTTCGCCGCTATCGATAATCTGCATATGTTTGCCCACCTGTCGCTCGGCCTGCAGCAAATAGCGCCCATCGGTAAACAAGATAGGCTTGCGCGATGTGCCCGCTTTCGCCCAGAATACGCCGATTCCCGCCGAACCATCAAAGCCACTAAGGAATGCTAATCGCTGGGCGTAGCCGGGCGTATATTCGCTTTGAAATTCATCGACCATCGGCTGAATAAAAACATCCACCCCTTCTGCAAGAAGCAGATTGGAAAATGCGGTGATACGCTCAGCGGGGTGTTTCATGGAATGATATAGCCGTGATGATTTTCACTATGCTGACATAAAAAGCGTTTCATCTCAAGGCGAAGCGGTATTTTTGGCCAAGTAACGGTTGAAATATGCCCATACTTGCGGCATGGTGCGCGCCAATAACAATAACCTTATCTGTTTCGCACCGGGTTGATTATGCAGCAGCACCGCTTAGGATCTATTTTTACATTCATTCTTACGATGTTGTTTGCAATCCCTAGTATTGCAGCCACGAATCTACCCAGCGTGGGTATCGAAGCGGGAAAGCCAGTGCTAGTGTATGTATTGGCCGGCAATGGCAAAAGCGATGGCGCTTTTATTGAAGCGGCTAAAAAAGGCGCTGCCCGCGCCAAACAAGAACTCGATATTGCTTATAGCGAGGTCAAATTACTCAGTAACGCGAATGTCAGCAAAGAGCTGGAAAGCATCGCCAAG
>JBILFK010000064.1:0-8507 GCA_044351685.1 Rickettsiales bacterium
AATCCATGACCAATACCGATACTGCCAATATTGCCGCCACCACCCAGCAAGTGAAGCAACTGGCCGATGCCGGTTCCGAAGTGGTGCGCATTACCGTGAATAATGTGGAATCGGCGAAAGCCGTACCGCATATCCGCGAAGGGCTAGATTCGCTGGGCTGCCATGCGCCGCTGGTCGGCGATTTCCATTATAATGGCCACCGCTTGCTGGCCGATTATCCGGCGATGGCCGAAGCGCTCGGCAAATACCGTATCAACCCCGGCAATGTCGGGTTTGGTGCCAAGCATGATACGCAATTCGCCAGCATGATCGAAGCGGCGTTGCGCTATAACAAACCGGTGCGTATCGGGGTGAATTGGGGGTCGCTTGATCAAGCAATGCTCGCGCAATTAATGGATGAAAATGCAAAACATGCTGCACCCAGAACCGCCGAAGAAGTGGGGCAAGATGCGCTGGTGAAATCGGCGCTGGTAAGCGCGAAAAAAGCCGAAGCCATGGGCATGCCCCCGCAGCAAATTTTGCTTTCGTGCAAAGTCAGCCGCGTGCAAGAACTGGTAGCGGTTTACCGCAAACTTGCCGCGCAGTGCAGCTATGCGCTGCATTTGGGGTTAACCGAAGCGGGCATGGGCAGCAAAGGCATTGTGGCTTCCAGTGCAGCACTTTCGATTTTACTGCAGGAAGGTATTGGCGATACCATCCGCATTTCACTCACGCCCGAGCCGGGCGGCGACCGCACCCAAGAAGTGCGCGTGGCGCAAGAAATGTTGCAGGTAATGGGGCTGCGGAATTTTGTGCCGCTGGTCACAGCCTGCCCGGGTTGTGGGCGCACCACCAGCAGTTATTTTCAGGAACTGGCCGAAGATATTCAGGCCTATTTGCGCGCGCGTATGCCGCAATGGAAAGCGCAGTATGTGGGCGCCGAAACCATGAATGTCGCCGTCATGGGCTGCATCGTGAATGGCCCGGGCGAAAGCAAACACGCCAATATCGGCATTTCGCTTCCCGGCACAGGCGAATCGCCCGTGGCCCCGGTATTTGAAGATGGCGAAAAAACTGCCACCCTGCGCGGCGAAACCATTGCCGCCGATTTCAAAGCCATGCTAGAAGCATACGTGGCAAGAACCTACCCAAAGAAAGCAGTTGCTTAGATGGCCGAAAAACTACAGCCCGTGCGCGGCACACACGATTTATTGCCCGAGCACTATGCGCAGCATGCGCAGGTGATAAATGCCGCGCAAGAAATCGCCATGCGTTACGGCTTTGCACGTATGGATACGCCGATCTTTGAATTCTCTGATGTGTTCCACCGCGCGGTGGGCGAAACCTCGGATATCGTTTCTAAAGAAACCTACACATTCACCGATAGGGGGAATGAATCAATTACCCTGCGGCCAGAATTTACGGCGGCGATTGTGCGCGCATTCATCAGCAATGGCTTGCAGCAGCATGTGCCCTTTAAATGTTTTTATGCGGGCCCCGCCTTTCGCTACGAGCGCCCGCAAAAAGGCCGCCAGCGGCAATTTCACCAGATTGGGTGCGAATTGCTTGGCGCTGCCGCCCCCGAAGCCGATGTGGAAATGATGGCGCTGGCGCAGCATATACTAAGCGCGCTGGGCTTGGCGCATGATGTCACGCTCGAGTTAAATTCGCTGGGCGATACGGCGAGCCGCATGGCCTACCGCGATGCGCTGGTAGCCTACCTGAGCAATTATAAAAACGACCTTTCCGAAGATAGCCAGATGCGGCTCGAGAAAAACCCGCTACGCATTCTCGATTCGAAATCGGAAACCGATCAAAAGATTATCGCGGGCGCGCCATCGCTGGCGCAGCATTTTACTGCTGAAGCGCAGCAATTTTTTGCGAGCGTGCAGGAAGGCTTAACGCGGCTTGGCATTGAATTTACGGTAAATGCGCGGCTGGTGCGTGGCCTTGATTATTATAACCACACAGTATTCGAATTCACCACCGATAAGCTCGGCGCGCAAGGCACAGTGCTGGCTGGTGGGCGCTACGATGCGCTAGTGGCCACCATGGGTGGGCCGGAAACGGCGGGCATTGGCTTTGCTGCCGGTGTAGAACGCTTGGTGGCACTGCGCGAAAACGCGGCGGATGCGGCGCGTGTGCCAAACCCCGAAATTGCCGTGATACCGATGGGCGAAGCCGAAGAGGCCGAAGCCTGGCGCATCGCGCAGCAGCTTCGCCACGGCGGTTACCGCACCGATATTGCGTATAAAGGAAAATCCAAAAAACGCTTCGAGCGCGCCGATAAGCTCGGCGCGCAGCTTGCCGTGATTCTTGGCACCGATGAACTGAATGCAGGCGAAGTGACGCTAAAACATTTAAAAGATGGCACCCAAAACCGTGTGAAGCGCGACGCGCTATTGACGCAGCTGCAAAACTTGTTATCAGGCGTGAAGTAGGATTTCCCATGAGCATGGACAAAAAACTGGATGCGCTGATCGCGCGACATAACGATTTGCGAGAGATGATCTCGCAGCCCGATAAATTGAAGGGCAATGATTTCGCGAAATTCTCGAAGGAGTATTCGGATTTAGGGCCGGTGGTGGAAACCGCGATGGCGCTGAAAACCGCGCAGGCCGAGCTGGAAGATACCAAAGCGCTGATGAAAGACCCGGATATGAAAGCGCTCGCCGAAGAAGAAAAGGCGCAGCTCGAAAAACTGATTCCAAAATTAATGCATGATTTGCAGGTGGCCCTGCTGCCCAAAGATGAAGCCGATGCCAAAAACGCAATTCTAGAAGTGCGCGCCGGCACCGGCGGCGAAGAAGCGGCGCTGTTTGCGGCGGCACTGTTTCGCATGTATCAGCGCTTCGCCGAAATTCAGGGGTGGAAATTCGAGATATTGAGCATCTCGGAAACTGGACTGAACGGATACAAAGAAGCCAGCGCTAACATTCTAGGGCGCAATGTGTTTGAAAAACTAAAATTCGAATCGGGCGTGCACCGCGTGCAGCGCGTGCCGGAAACTGAAGCCAGCGGGCGCATTCACACTTCGGCCGCAACCGTGGCCGTGTTGCCGGAAGCCGAGGAAGTGGACATTCAGATTAACGAAAATGATTTGCGCATTGATGTGTTTCGCTCGAGTGGCCCGGGTGGGCAATCGGTGAACACTACCGATTCGGCGGTGCGTATTGTGCATATTCCCACCGGCCTTACCGTGCAGCAGCAAGATGAAAAATCGCAGCACAAAAACAAAGCCAAAGCGTTGAAGGTGCTGCGCTCGCGCCTGTATGAAATTGAACGCACGAAAATTGACAACGAGCGTTCGGAATCGCGCAAGGGGCAGGTGGGTTCGGGTGATCGTTCCGAGCGTATTCGCACCTATAATTATCCGCAGGGCCGCGTGACCGATCACCGCATCAACCTCACCAAATATAACTTGGATAAGGTGATGGATGGCAGTGATTTAGGCGAATTCTGCGATGCGTTGAATGCTGAAGATCAGGCCGCACGCCTTGCTTCACTGAAAGATTAATGCTTACGCTACGCGAGGCGCTTGCGCGCACGAGCGCGCAGTTGAGCGATGCGGGCATTGCATCAGCCGCACTCGATGCGCGGTTGCTGATACAACAGGTGATGCAGGTGCCGCATGAATGGGTGGTGTCGAATGACACTACCGAACTTTCCGCTTCACACATGGCACAGTTGCAGGCACTCGCCGCGCGCCGCGCGGCGCACGAACCCATGGCGCATTTGCTGGGCACGCGTGCGTTCTGGAAACATAGCTTTATGGTGTCACCCGATACATTGATTCCGCGTCCAGATTCCGAAACCGTGATTGAAGCGCTGCTGAAATATCGCCCAGATACGAACGCGCCGCTGAACATACTCGAACTCGGCTTAGGCACAGGCTGCCTATTGTTTTCGGCACTTGGCGAATACCCGAATGCACGCGGAGTGGGCGTAGATATCAGTGAAGCGGCGTTACAAATTGCGATGAAAAATTGTCAAGCATTATCGCTTAATAATCGCGTAAAATTTTTTCATGGCAGTTGGTGCGAACCGCTGCCAGAAGCCATGCGCTTTGATGTGGTGATCAGCAATCCACCATATATTCCAAGCGCTAATATCGCCCAGCTCGCGCGTGAGGTGAAAGACTTCGAGCCAACACTCGCACTCGATGGCGGTGGCGATGGATTAAAAGCGTATCGCGCACTACTAGAATGCTTGCCAAAGCATTTAGAGCCAGCTAGTGTTGTGGTGTTGGAAGTTGGAGATGGCCAGGCGAGAGATATAAGCACGCTGGCGGAAACACAGGGCTTCACACATATTGGAAACATGCACGACCTTGGCGCCATAGCGCGCGTAGTAGTGCTAAGTTTCCCTTAAATATCACATGCGATAAGGAAACTACGTTATGATGCGTAAAAAAAATAATGGCAAATATCGCCATAATAATAACGGTAGCAATAACGGCGGGCGTCGCCATAGCGGCGGTGGTGGCCATAATCGCAGCAATAACGATCAACAAAATATGGCGCGCCAAAAGCACCACGCGATGCAAATGCGCGAAAAATATCAGAACATGGCGCGCGATGCGCAATCGAACGGCGACCGTGTGGATGCCGAATATTATTTACAGCATGTTGATCATTATGTGCGTGTGCTTACCGATATTTCCGCCATTGAAGCCGAGCGCTATGCCGCCTACCGCGAGCAGCAAGCAGCCAACGGTGAACCCGAAGATGCTGCCGGTGATAATCAGGGCGGTGAACCCGCCGACGCGCAAGCAGCCACTTCCGGTGGCGATGCCGAAGATGCCGGCGCACAGCAGGGCAATAACCAGCCGCGCATGACACGCCACCCGCGTCGCAATGCGCCGCAGGAATCTGCCGCACCTCAAGTGAGCAAGGAAATTCCGCTGCCCGCTTCGATGCTGACAGAAATTCAGGCGTAAGCTTTTTTTAATGATTTGATGCTAGTGGTTTTGCATGAGCACACCGCTAAACACCATTACTGCTCCACCTAAGCGCGTGCTGCTGGTAGAAGATAGCCGTGCAGCGCGCGAGGAAATTATCAACGAAGCGCAGCAAAGCTTTCCCGGCCAGTTCGAATTTATTGAAATGCAAACCCAAACCGAAGCCCAGCAATGGCTGAAGGCCGAGCGTGCAGCAGGCCGCACGGTGGATTTAATTATGCTTGATGGCACCACCGAGGGGCGGTTCGATACGAACAACGAACTACAACTCGATGCGCTCGATTTTCTGGCCTTTCTGAAAGCAGAAAACATTCTGGATATTCCAGTGCTCGGAATTTCAGGGAACGATGATTCCAACCGAAAGATCGGCAAACAGTGCTGGCAGTATGGCATTACCGTGAATGCCCGCAATAAAGATGGTTCCGAGGAACTTGGCCCAAGCGCGACGTATGATTTAGTGGGCGCAGGTATGAAACTCATCGATAAAGCGCGCGCCGCTCAAACAAGTGTTGGTACGCCACCCTAACTTATTTTTTCTCGCGCTCGGCAGTGATCATGCCGTAAGGCAAATCGATATCCAGCGCCAGCGGCATCAATTCCATATCGTGCGAAAAATACACATGCACCGTTGGGTCGCCCTTATCGAATTTTGCCAGTTCCTTTGGCGTGTAGCCATTAATCGGTTTTCGAAACAGCACGGTGTTGATCATCGGGGTTACTTTTCCCTTCAGCATTTTGGTGCCGGGGTTAATGGCACGCACGCGAATTTCAGCGTAACGCCTGCCATCATAGGCGGGCACGATGGTATCTTTTACCTTGGCTTGCAGGTTCTGAAACAGCGCGCTGCGCAGGCGTAAAAACGCGGTGATAGGATCAGCGACACCGACAATTTCCTCAAGTGGCACTTCGGGGCGCCAGCTAGGGTCATCGAGTGGTTCGCGCAGGCGTTTGCTAAGCTCGCCATCGCTATCGTAGGCGAGCGATGTGGTGCGCCCACCATCATCGGATTGCGAACGCGATTCATAGTGGGTGGGTAAATAGGCGCCTTCCTCGGTAATGCGCCCGCTCACTTGCGTAAAGCCGCGAAGCGGGCTGAATATATCGATGATGCCGCGTGTTTTGGTATCCACGCTGGCCATATAGCCATCGTCAGATTCTTTGATATTCAGGATGATGCGGCCAATGCCAATACCGTTCCAGCGAATCTGGTAGGTGGCTTCTATGTTCAGCTTTTCTAGTTTTTTTGCGTCAGCCAGTGCTGCCCACGGCAACATGAGGGCAAGGCACATGCATAAGCAACGCTTGAAGAATGGTGTTCGCATCCCTACATTGTAGCATAAGATAATGCCGCCTTCTAGGAGTGGATATGGATTTGGAAAAATATACCGAAAAAAGCAAAAGCGTGTTGCAAGCAGCGCAAGCACTTGCGCTGCGCAGCAATCACCAGCGTTTCACGCCAGAACATTTGCTTGCGGTATTGCTCGACGACGAAAAACAAGCCCGCAGCTTGCTTGAGGCCGCCGGGGGCAACGCCGATACCATATTGCAGCGCAACAAAGCGCTGCTTGCCAAAATTCCGGCCGTGCAGGGCGGTGGCGCTGGGCAGCTTTACATGTCGCCTGAAACCGCGCGCGTGCTCGATAAAGCCGAAGAACTCGCCAAAAAATCCGGCGATAGTTTTGTGACGATTGAGCGTTTGCTGCAGGCAATGGTCATGCAAGCCGATACCGATGTGGGCGCCATGCTGAAACAGGAAAGCGTCAATGCGCCCGCACTGAACGGTGCGATTAATGCGCAGCGCAAGGGGCGCACTGCCGATTCGGCCGGTGCCGAAGACCAGTTTGAGGCGCTCAAAAAATACACCAAAAACCTCACCGAACTTGCCGAGAAAGGCAAGCTCGACCCAGTGATTGGCCGCGACGAAGAAATTCGCCGCACCATTCAGGTATTGGCGCGCCGTACCAAAAATAACCCGGTGCTGATTGGTGAGCCGGGCGTGGGTAAAACCGCGATTGTCGAAGGCCTGGCGCAGCGCATTATCAGCGGCGATGTTCCCGAAGCATTGAAAGATAAAAAACTGCTATCACTCGATTTGGGTGCGCTGATTGCGGGGGCAAAATTTCGTGGTGAATTTGAAGAGCGCTTAAAAGCTGTGCTGAATGAAATTGATGCGAGTGATGGCGAAGTGGTATTGTTTATCGACGAGTTGCACACGTTAGTGGGCGCGGGTGCCGCCGAAGGTTCCATGGATGCCAGCAACCTGCTAAAACCCGCCTTAGCGCGCGGCGAGCTGCACTGCGTGGGCGCTACCACGCTTGATGAATACCGCAAATATATCGAAAAAGATGCCGCACTCGCGCGCCGCTTTCAGGCGGTGTTCGTGAGCCAGCCCACGGTGGAAGATACCATTTCGATTCTGCGTGGCCTCAAGGAAAAATATGAGCTGCATCACGGCATTACCATTTCCGATGCCGCGCTGGTGGCGGCAGCCACCTTATCGAACCGCTATATCACCGACAGGTTTTTGCCCGATAAAGCGATTGATTTGGTGGACGAAGCCGGAAGCCGCCTGCGCATGCAGGTGGATAGCAAACCCGAAGCGCTCGACGAGGTAGACCGCAAACTCATGCAGCTACGTATCGAACGTGAAGCGCTAAAAAAAGAATCCGATAGCGCCTCGCGCGATAGGCTGAAAAAACTCGAAGATGAAATCAGCGAGCGCGACGCCGAATCGCGCAAACTCACGCAGCAATGGCAGGCCGATAAAGCCCGCCTTGAAGGTGCGCGCGGCGTGAAAGAAAAACTGGAAGCCGCCCGCCTCGAATGCGAACAGGTGCAGCGCGAAGGCAATTTTGCCCGCGCCGGCGAGCTGCAATATGGCATTATCCCGGAGCTGGAAAAACGTTTGGCCGAAGGCGAACAGAATAAAAGCAGCGCTGGCGAAGTGGTGCGCGAAGAAGATATTGCCGCCATCGTTTCACGCTGGACGGGTGTGCCTGTCGAAAAAATGCTGGAAGGTGAACGCGATAAATTACTGGCGATGGAAACCGCACTGGGTAACCGCGTGGTAGGGCAGCGTGAAGCCGTGGCAGCAGTGGCCGCTGCGGTGCGCCGCGCCCGCGCTGGCTTGAAAGACCCACATCGCCCGATTGGTTCGTTTTTATTTTTAGGCCCAACCGGGGTGGGCAAAACCGAACTGACCAAGGCGCTCGCCGAATTTATGTTCGATGATGATACCGCCATGATTCGCCTCGATATGAGCGAATATATGGAAAAACATTCCGTCGCCCGCCTCATTGGCGCGCCCCCGGGCTATGTGGGCTACGAGCAAGGCGGCGCATTATCGGAAGCGGTGCGCAGAAGGCCATATCAGGTGATTTTATTTGATGAGGTGGAAAAAGCCCACCCCGATGTGTTTAACGTGCTGCTGCAAGTGCTGGATGATGGCAGGCTCACCGATGGGCAGGGCCGCACTGTCGATTTCCGCAACACCATTATTGTGCTGACAAGTAATTTGGGTTCACAAATTTTAGTGGAAGCCGAAGAACCCAAAAAATCGGCCAAAGGT
>JBILFK010000065.1:0-8458 GCA_044351685.1 Rickettsiales bacterium
TTGCTCATGGCTCAATGCAGAAATGAATTCACAGGATTCATTTCCTTTTTCGCACTCAGGCCTAATGACCTTCGAATAACACACCATATGATAATTTCGGGTGGCGACGCGCCGAGTCAGCCTTTCTGTTTTGGTCAAAACGCGTTGAATGCCAGGAGGTGGCGCGCACAGCGAGGGAGTGTAGCAGCGCTACATAACCGAGTGCGCACGCAACCGACACCGCAGTCGGCGCGTTTTCACCAAAACACTATTGACGCTCTCCGAATAGCGCCGTGCCTATGCGCACCATGGTGGCCCCCATCCGCGCCGCTACGGCATAGTCGCTGCTCATGCCCATGCTTAATTCTGCAAGCCCGTGCCTGTCCGCCAATTTTTTCAGCAACGCAAAATGCGGCGCGGCAGGTGTTGCTGCTGGCGGAATGCACATCAGGCCAGAAATGTTTAAACCCTTCTCAGCGCAATAGTTCAGTAGCGCTGGTAAATCTTCGGGCAGCACTCCGGCCTTTTGCGGTTCGCTACCGGTATTGACCTGTATAAGGAAGCGGTGGCGAGCAAAATCCGGGGCGGCCTTTACCAGTGCATCCACCAGCTTTGGCCGATCGACCGTGTGAATCACATCGAACAATGCCAACGCCTCTTTGGCTTTGTTACTTTGTAGTGCGCCAATTAAATGCAAGCGCACATCAGGGTGCTGTGCTTTGAGGGCGGGCCACTTCTCGTAGGCTTCCTGCACTTTATTTTCGCCAAAGTCGGTGATGTCGAGCGTAATGGCCTGTTCGAGCGTCGTGGCAGAAACCGTTTTTGATGCCGCCACAATGATGGGGAGGCGAAGGCTGGAACCTGAAACCTGATCCCTACCCCCGAGCCCCTGTTGTATCTCTGCCAGCCGTGTTGCTAATGTATCCATGCCTTGAATATGGATGTTTTTCTGTTATTTTCAATAGGATAACTGTTTATTTGGCCGCAAGCCTGTGGCGGTGTGGCTTTGTGGCATTTGCGCAACATAGTGGGGCAAAAGCCTGTGGGTAATGCAAAAAAAGCTTGGCGAAGCTTGTAGAGGGGGGGGCAAATCCCCTAGATGGGTCGTGGTGCATACGGCCTGTGCTTTGTGCCCTGTGGTTTGGGGCAACGATCACTCGTTGTGCTTTCATGTTTAACTAATAAAAGGACATATGTTATGAAAAATATCCTTCTTGCTACGACCGGGTTGTTCGGCGCAGCTCTGCTGGCAACGGCAGCTACTGCCGCTACGCCTAAAGTAACGCTGGGTGGTTTCTCGGATTTCCAAGCTGGCTTCACCAGCGACGACCGTGATAACCTTACCCAAGGTACGGTTGCTGTAACCGACGACACTTCGACCCGTGACGTTGGCTTCCACAATGATAACGAGATTTCGGTACACGTTGATGGCGTAACCGATGGCGGTCTGGGCTACGGCGCAGTAATCGACCTCGAAGCCGATATCAACGACGATACTAACAACCAAGGTACCAACGCAGCTCGCACCTTCACTTACCTGTCGGGTAAATGGGGTAAAGTAGAGCTCGGTGGCAACAAAGGTGCTGCTGCAACCACCCGCGTGGATGCTTCGACCCTTGCTGCTGCAACCGGCGGTATCAACGGTGCATGGACCAACTTTGTGAACGGCACCGGCGCTGGCGTAAGCCAACTGGGCGGCACAGCTGGTTTCGTAAGCCAGTCGAAACTCTACACCGAGCACGGTTCAACGACCGATCTGGGTGACGAGTCGACCTACAACGCAACCAAACTCACCTATTACACCCCACGCTTCTCTGGCTTCCAAGCTGGTGTAAGCTTCACCCCAGATCTGCAAGATCGTGGTCAAAGCAACAGCCGCACCGACAAAATCGCTGGTGCACCTGGCGTTGATGCTTATGGCAACATCTTCGAAGCTGGTTTGAACTTCGAAAACCAGTTCGCTAACGGCGTGAAACTGGCTCTGTCGCTCACCGGTGAAACC
The DNA here is from genome assembly GCA_044351685.1 of Rickettsiales bacterium. Taxonomy (GTDB): domain Bacteria; phylum Pseudomonadota; class Alphaproteobacteria; order Rickettsiales; family UBA3002; genus JALHRI01. The sequence continues at coordinate 1,982 of JBILFK010000065.1, forward strand.
GGCGACGCAGACGAAGGTTCGGCAGTTGCTGGTAACGCAGACGAGCGCGAAGATCTCCGTGCTTACGCTGTGGGTGGTCTCGTTGGCTACCAAGGCTTCAGCCTTGCTGCTTCGTACGGCAACTGGGATGACAGCGGTCAGACCAACGGCCTCAACAACGAGTCAGATTACTGGACCGTTGGTGGTGGTTACGAAGTGGGCCCATTCGGTCTTTCGATCACCTACCTGAAATCGACTGTTGAAGCTGATATCGGTAACGTAGCCGCTGGTCGCGACTACGAGAACGATTTCCGCAACGTAGTTCTGGGTGCTGATTACAAATTGGCTCCAGGCCTGACCCCATACGCCGAAGTTTCGTTCTACGAATTCGACGATGGTCGTACGGAAGCCGAAGCTGGTGCCGTTGGTGCCGCTACCGGTGCGACGTTCGACAACACGGGTACTGCGTTCATTCTCGGTACTCAGGTTGCCTTCTAGTTTTTGCTAGAACACCTAAAAACGAAAGGGCGGCCCTCGGGTCGCCCTTTTTGTTTGTGGGGTATTTTTATGTTACTTCGGCAGTGCTCAAATTGTCATCCCGACCGCGTGTCACGCGCACCGGGAACCATGCTTGCAACGATGACAGCGAGAATAGACCCCGAGGTTGCTGGCGCAAGCAGGGGCGACACCCTGTGATGTGCTCTCACGCAACGCCCCTTACTGCCACTTGCAAATCTTGCGCGTAGCGCTATGTTGCCGCACGTTCATCCCCTGATTCTAAGGATCATTATGCACTCTCGCTCTGCGCTTTATTTGCTTGCCACCCTTGCCCTGCTCACCGCGTGTGAAACGTTGGGTGTGCCTACCGGCGACACGTCGCAATTCCCCAAAACCGAAGAAGATAGACGCAAAGAGCGCCTCGGCAAACTGACAGGCGATGAAGGCATTACGCTTGCCGGCCCGAAAGAGAAAAACACCGAAGAAAATAACCCGCTCGGCGTGAATAGTTTTCTGTGGCGCGCCACGCTCGATACGCTCAGCTTCATGCCCTTCGCGCAGGTCGATCCGTTTGGTGGTGTCATCATCACCGACTGGTACGAAGACCCGAACGCCCGCGGCGAACGCTTCAAACTCAACGTGCTCATTCTCGACCGTGAACTGCGCGCCGACAGCGTGAAAGTCACGCTGTTCAAGCAGCAAAAAAATGGCGACATCTGGCAAGATATGTCAGCCGACACCAAGCTTAACCGCCAGCTCGAAGATGCGATTCTTACCCGCGCGCGCGAATTGCGCGTCAAGCAGCTTGGCCGCTAGCCATCATGTCCTCACCTTCCGTTCGCTATAACGCCCGCGAAGCCGAAGCCAAATGGCAGGACGCGTGGCGTCAGCAGAATGTTTTTGCAACGCCTGCGCCCAACGGCAAGCCCGATTATTTTGTGCTCGAGATGTTCCCCTACCCTTCGGGCAACATCCATATGGGGCATGTGCGTAATTATGCGCTTGGCGATGTGGTGGCGCGCTTCAAGCGTGCGCTTGGCTATAATGTGCTATACCCAATGGGCTGGGATGCGTTTGGCTTGCCTGCAGAAAACGCCGCCATCCAGCGCGGCGTGCACCCGAAAGAGTGGACACTCAGTAACATCGCCACCATGCGCGAGCAGTTAAAATCCATCGGGCTTTCGTATGATTGGTCACGCGAAGTTACCACCTGCCTGCCAGAATATTACCAGCACGAACAAAAATTCTTCCTCGAATTCCTCAAGCACGGCCTCGCCTACCGCAAAGAAGCCATCGTGAACTGGGACCCAGTCGATAACACCGTGCTTGCCAACGAACAAGTAATCGATGGGCGCGGCTGGCGCAGTGGCGCACTCGTCGAGCGCCGCACGCTTTCGCAGTGGTTTCTCAAAATTACCGATTATGCCGAAGAGTTACTAAACGGATTAGATACACTAAGCGCCTGGCCCGATAAAGTGCGCATCATGCAGGAAAAATGGATTGGTAAATCCAGCGGCGCATTGGTGACATTAAAAGTGCTGTGCCGCAAACCCGGCCAAGATGTGATCGAGAGCACTATCGATATCTACACCACCCGCCCCGACACGTTTTATGGCATGAGCTTTGTCGCCATCGCGCCCGAACATCCACTGGCACAAAGCATGGCGCCACACAATCCCGAAGCAGCCGCCTTCATCAAAGAATGCAGCGCGCTTGGCACTTCCGAAGAAGCGATCGAAAAGGCCGAGAAGCAAGGCTTCGATACCGGGCTGAAAGTGGTGAACCCCTTCACGGGTAGCGAACACCCGCTCTATATCGCCAATTTCGTGCTGATGGGTTACGGCACCGGCGCGGTGTTTGGCTGCCCCGCACATGATGAACGCGATTTCGAATTTGCCACCAAATATAATCTGCCGATTTTACCTGTCGTAAGTGGCAGCGAAACATTGCCCTACACCGGCGATGGCGTACTCATCAATTCGCCGCTGTTTAATGGCATGGCTGTGGTCGAGGCGAAAGAAAAAGCGATTGCCGAGCTGGAAGCGCGCGGCATCGGCCAGCGCAAAACCAATTACCGCTTGCGCGATTGGGGCATTTCGCGCCAGCGCTATTGGGGTTGCCCCATCCCGATCATTCACTGCGAAAGCTGCGGTGCCGTGCCGGTGCCCGAAGCGCAATTGCCCGTCACATTGCCCGATGATGTCACCTTCGATACTCCCGGCAACCCGCTGGCGCATCACCCCACCTGGAAACATGTGCCCTGCCCCAGCTGCGGCAAACCCGCGCTGCGTGAAACCGATACGTTCGATACCTTCTTCGAATCGAGCTGGTATTTTGCCGCCTACGCATCGGGCGGGGTTGCCAAGGGCATACTCCCTGCCGAAGCTGCGCGCTGGCTTCCAGTGCAGCAATATATTGGCGGCATCGAGCATGCGGTGTTGCACTTGCTCTATGCGCGCTTTTTCACCCGCGCCCTCACCACCTGCGGCATCCTGAATGTCGCCGAACCCTTCGCCGGGCTGATGACACAAGGCATGGTCTGCCATGTATCCTTCAAGGATGCCAAAGGCGATTGGGTGTATCCGGAAGATGTCATGAAAAACGAAGCCGGCGCCTGGGTGATCACCGAAGGCGGCGCAGCGGTAACCGTTGGTCGCTCGGAAAAAATGAGCAAATCGAAAAAGAATACCGTCGATCCGCGCCACATCATCGGCACGTATGGTGCCGATACCGCGCGGCTTTTCATGCTTTCCGATTCACCCCCTGAACGCGATTTAGAATGGACAGAAGCAGGTGTCGAAGGCGCCTGGCGCTACACGCAGCGTTTGTATCGGCTTGTCGCAGAGTTCAGCGGGCAGAGTTCAAAGAGCGGTGATGCAATAGCTTCGCCAATCCGCAAGCTTACCCATAAAACCATTCACCATGTCACGCGCGATATTGAGCAATTTCACTTCAATAAAGCTATCGCCCGCATCCGTGAACTTACCAATGCCATCGAAAAAGAAATTGCAGCCGCCAACACCCAACCTCTGGGCTCCGACATCGCAGAGGCGATTACGACTTCCCTCCAACTCATCGCCCCCATGATGCCGCATCTGGCCGAAGAATGCTGGGCGATACTTGGCAACACCACCCTACTCTGTGCGCAACCATGGCCCGTGGCTAACCCCGCATTGCTGGTGGAAGATACAGTAACGGTTGCCGTGCAGGTGAATGGTAAATTGCGCGCCACGCTGGAACTCGCCGTCGATACACCAAAAGAACAGGCGGAAGCCGCCGCACTCGCCGAAGAAAAAGTGCAAGCGGCACTGGAAGGCAAATCGCTGAAAAAAGTCATTGTGGTGCCCAACAAAATCGTGAATCTTGTTGCTGCATGAACAAGGTGATTTCAGGTTTCAGGTTTCAGGTTTCAGCACGCGTGCTTCCAATGTGTTTCGCGCTTTTTGCGCTCGCAGCCTGCGGCTTTACGCCAGTGCTGGCCAAGCGCGCACCCGCAGCATCTTCGCAGCAAGTTTATCTGCCGGAAGTACGCATTGAAACCGACCGCTCGCATTTGGGGCAATTGCTGAAGGCCGAAATCGAAGATCAGATCAACCCCCGCCACGATGCGCCCGCAAAGCGCTATGTGCTGAAAATTGCCGTAAGCGATACGGTGATTCCGCTTTTTATTAACCCCGATGGCACCGCAAGTCGCGGCGAAATTTTCTATGATTCGCGCTACACACTCACCCGCCTCACTGATAACGTACAAATTGCCTCGGGCACCATCACCCGCGCCAGCAGTTTCAACAGTTCCGAAACCGCCGATTACGCAAGCTACGTCGCCCAAGAAGACGCCAAACGGCGGGGCATTGTCGAGCTTTCCAAAGATTACGCGCTCAGGCTCGCCAACGTGAAATTGGAAAAACAATGAAACTCACGGGCAAAGAAGCCGAAACCTTCCTCGCCTACCCGCAAAAATTCGCCGGGGCGCTGATTTACGGGCAAGATGAAGGGCAAGTGCGCCAGCGCGTGAAACTGCTGGCGGAAAACTGGATGGGGCGCGGCGCCGAACCCATCAACCGTGTTGAATTCGCCTGCAGCCAGTTCACCGGTGATTCCGATAGGCCGATGAGCCTTGCCGATGAACTCGCCGCCATGAGCCTGCTTGCCGGCAAGCGCGTGGTATGCGTGCGCGAAGTGGATGATAGCCTGCTGCCGCAGCTGGAAACCGCGCTTGCCACCCGCGCGCCGGATAATTTTTTGCTCTTATTTGCTGCCGATTCCTTAAGTGGCTCGAAGCTGCGCGGCTGGGCCGAAAAGCACCCCGCCATCGGCTGCATTCCCTGCTACAAAGATGAAGGTGCGGCACTGGAAAATTTTATCCGCGATCATTTGCGCGCCTATGGCCTGCGCGCCCCCACCGAAGTATTGCAGTTTTTAGCGCAGCATTTAAGCGGCGACCGGCAGATTATTCTGAACGAACTTGAAAAACTTTCGCTCTATCTGGGCGATGAGGCCGAACAGGTCAGCATCGACGATGTGCTCGCTGCCGTAGTCGATAACAGCGATAGCGGGCTCGATGAATTAACCCACGCTGTGGCGGGCGGCGATATTGCCCGTGCCTGCCGCTTAAGCGATAAATTATTGCTGGAAGGCACCGCAGGCGTGGTGATGGTGCGCGCCATGATGCGCTATTTCGCGCGCCTCGAACAGGTAGCACAATTACGCCATGAAGGCATGAATCTCGATAGCGCGATCGAAGCGCTACGCCCACCCGTATTTTTTAAACAAAAACCTCTGCTGCGTGCGCATGCCGCGCGGTGGTCGAGCCCTAAAATTGCCGATGCTATTACCCGCCTGCAATGGCTGGAGCTGGAATCCAAGCGCTACAGCGATCAGGCGCGCACGCGCATGGCACAAGGCTGGATAGAAATTGCGACACTCGCCGCCGCCCAAAAAAAGGCTGCTTAACGCTGGTTCTGTTGGGCCTGCTCCGATTCTTCGCCCCACCCGGCAATGCGCACCCAGCGGCTAAAATTCAGGCTACGGTGCAATGATCCTGCGTGCAGCGAGCGGCGCTGATCAAGCACCAGAAAATCATTATCCTCCAGCGTCACCGATTGCTTCTGAGTAAGCACCGCCTCACGAAACTGCGCGTAGGCATCTTTAGCTTTTTTATAAAGCTCGGGATCTTCTTTTTTGAGTGCGGGGTTGGGGGCAAGCGCCTGAAGATAAGGATACACGCCACCACCCACCGTACCTGCGAATACTAAACCCAAATGCCCCTGTGCATCTTTGCGCACCACGGGCGCGCGGGTGGTATTGGTGCTCAACAGTGGCTCCAGCACCGGAACTACCAGCGTATAGAGATTCTGTTGCAATAATTGCTGTGTCTCTTCGGGCAACGATTTTACAGCCGCATCAATATCGAACACAAAGGTTTGCGCACCCTTGTTTCCCTTCAAACACGCGAAGGTCACGTAGCCAAATTTGAAATCGGTATGGGGAAATTGGCCCTTCATACTATCGGGTGAAACACGCCGATTATTAACAGGCAACGCATCGTCTTCTGGCACATAGGTGTTGCCGCGATCAATCGCCTCCATCGCCAAACGGAATAAGTCTGCGGTGCAGCGTATTTCCCATTTCGGGTTGGTGCTTACATCCATCGCTACCCAGCTATGGTCGCGCTCAAATGGCAGGTTTTTAAGGTAAAGCCCCGGGGTATGCGCCCCCGGATTCTTACGGAAATAATCATCGACCAGCACATAAATGCGCGGGCAGGTTGTTTTCAGCGTTTCCGACATGCGTGATAAAAATTCCTGCCGCTTCTCTTCGGGAATTTTGCCGACATGTTTTTCATCACAAATTTCTTGCATGATGGATTGGTACGCCTCGCGCAGCGCCGATTTTTCTGCATCGGTCAGGGTGTAGGTGGTGATGTGTGTCGGTGAGGTAGATGGCGAAAAATCTGACATCAACCCCCCTGCTCCCGCCCCTTGCCAAGCGCGCGCTCGG
>JBILFK010000066.1:0-8444 GCA_044351685.1 Rickettsiales bacterium
CCGCGTGTGCAGAAAAAATAGTAAGGTTATGTAACAGCAAATCACCAAAATCGCAGCAGTTGAGTGCTTTCAGCCGCGCCTGATAAGTGGCGTACAGCTTCGTGGCAATCTGCGCCAGCCCATAATCGCCAGCATCGCTGCTTGAAATTTTCTCCGGTGTTAATCCGCGATCTTTGAAGCCTTGAATGACCGATAACACGGCGCGTGGCGGAAATTTGCTGCTATCAATGTTGGCGTCGGCGAGCAGTTGTTTGATAATGCGCTGTTGGTCATCATCATCGAGAATGGTGAATTGTGGCGTCAGCCCGACTAATTCGGCATGGCGACGTAAAATTTTGGCGCCGATAGAATGAAACGTGCCCATCCATAAACTGCCAACTTGGCCGGCATCGCCCAGTGTATGGGCAACGCGCTCGCGCATTTCTGCGGCAGCTTTATTAGTAAACGTCACCGATAAAATTTGTCCGGCAAACGCGCGCTTGGTAATCAGCAAATGTGCGATGCGTGTGGTGAGCACACGTGTTTTGCCCGTTCCTGCACCTGCCAACACCAGCAATGGCCCTTCGGTGGTGTTCACGGCGTGTTGTTGCTCCGGATTCAACCCTTCGAAATAATGTGGCGCCGATTGCGGGGTCATGGAATTTTCTGCTTGTTGCTGTGAATGTGTCGCCATATACAGGCCGTAACGGTTAGCAAAGGTACCTGCAAACATGTCACTTACTTTGTCCACACCTCTCACGATTCGTGCGGCGATACCAGCAGATATTGATGCGCTGGTATTGCTGATTGATATGTTGAATATCAGTGAAGGCAACAAAGTGCAGTGCGACCGAGCCACACTCAATCAGGTCTTTTTTGGCGATGATACGCGCGTAAAGCTGCACATCACCGTAGCAGAAATAGATGAGCAGCCTGTGGCATTCGCATTTTATTATTGGGGGTACGACCTTTCGAGTGAGTCATATGGTTTTCATTTAGCGGATTTTGCCGTGCACGCCGATTACCGCCGCAACGGAGTGGGTAAAAAGCTATTGTCATTCATCGGCAAGCACTGCGTTGAACTTAATGGAAAATGGATTTCGCTGACGAGCGCTAAAAATAATCGTGCAGCACAGGCATTTTATCAAAAAACGGGCTTTCAAAAAATTGAAGTTGATTTTTATGCAATTGGCCCGCGCGCGATTCGCCAATTATCGGAAGTCGAAGCACATTAATCTGGGGATTGTGTGCAAAAACTATTGCGCCTTCAGTAATGCGCAGTAAACATGCTGCGATGATTTCAAAATTTCGTGCGCTATTTGTATTTTCCTGCTTGTGCGTGATGCTGGCAACTTCGTTTGCTGAAGCGGCGCGACCTTCTTCGGTGCGAACCGTTTCGCGTGTTGGGGTAAATGATCCTCGCTATGCCGCACTGGTTATGGACCCGGATACGGGTGAAATTTTTCATCAACAAAATGCGAATCTATTGCGTCATCCGGCATCGCTTACGAAAGTGATGACATTGTATTTATTGTTTGAGCAGTTGCAGGCCGGTAAAATGAACATGCAAACCCCTATGCAGGTTTCACGCATTGCAGCGGCGCAACCACGCACCAATTTAGCGCTGCGTGCAGGCACCACGATTCCCGTAGAAATCGCGATAAAGTCGCTGATTGTGCAATCGGCCAACGATGTATCAGTAGTGGTAGCCGAGCATATTGCGGGCTCGCAAGAAAAATTCGCTATCATGGCAACCAACAAAGCGCGCGCACTTGGAATGCGTAATACGGTGTATAAAAACCCCAATGGTTTGCCCAACTCGGCGCAAGTCACCACGGCATTGGAACAGGCAAAGCTGGGCATAGCCATTCGTCGCGATTTTCCGAAATATTACTCCTATTTCTCCACTCGGCAATTTTCGTGGCGTGGCGTGAATTATTACACCCATAACCGCGTAATGACACGTTATAGCGGCACCGATGGTATTAAAACCGGTTTCATTAATGCTTCCGGCTTTAACGTGCTTTCTTCGGTGCAACGTGGGGGCAGGCGACTGATTGGTGTGGTGCTGGGCGGCGCCAGTGGTGTGTGGCGCGATGATCGCATGATTTCATTGTTTTCGCAGGGCTATCAAACGCTAGCATCGCGTGGTAACCGGCAATCGGGCACCATTTATGCAGCCAATTTACCGTTATCGCGCGAAGGTTCGCAGGCCATTGCCTCGGCAGCTTCTGCGCCAGCGCGCGCCGTGCCGGCTGAAAATCTACAGGCCGATAGGGGAATTATCGCCAATGCGCAGCAACAAGGCCGCATGGGCTTGCCTTCGGCAGGCTCGCCGTTTGCGCGCATCAACCCTGAAGCCAGCGCCAGCGCAGGCGCGCACGAATATTGGGGAATTCAGGTGGGCGCATTCGCTGACCGCGAACAAGCTGAACGCGCGGTAGCGCAGGCGTATCAGCTAGCGCAAAATGCACTGCAGGGTTCAAAAGTTTCGGTAATCGGGGCAGGGGTTTCGGGTTCGACCATTCACCGCGCACGGCTGGAAAATTTATCGGAAGGGCAGGCAAAAGAAGCCTGCAAAGCCCTGATTTCCAACAATGCCCCGTGTTTTATTTACCGCGCACTCGGCCAAAGCCTCTGATTTTTAAGCATCTGCACATTTGTGTCAGATTTGTGTCGGTTGTTAATAGTTTGTTAAGCAATAAAATGGTATAACGGGCCTATGGGAATTTTTACAAATATTGGAGCTAATTTCGTAGCAGCGACAGGTAAAGCTGTTGAGCGAACTAATCCTGATAATTTTTTATCAAATATTTTTGCTGAGCGCCCCAATGCGGTTGAAGCGCAAAAAGAAGTTTACCATAACCTCGGTGATTTTCTTGATGGACTTTGCAGTGGCAAGGTATTTGATGACTTTGCGCAGGCTGTAGGTGACACAATGCAGCATGCAGGTGCGAACGGTGTTACGGATAATCTCGCGTTTGTAAACGTCAAAGATTGCAGAGCTCCTGACCTTGGTGCCTCGGTCGCAGTCTAATTCAAAAATCTAGAACGGCGAAAGCACTTCGATTGCCTGTTGCCCCCAGCGTGGCTGCTGGATATCTGTGATATTACCGCGACCACTATACACAATGCGCGCTTGCGCTACCTGGTTCGATTCAATCGTGTTATCTGAATTGATATCTTGCGGGCGAATCACGCCTTTTACCGATATCTCACGAATTTCGTAGTTCACCAACACTTCTTGTGTGCCTTCAATCACCAAATTTCCGTTGGGCAGCACTTGCGTAACGAGTGCGGCAACTTGTGTGGTGATGGTATCTTTTCTATCAACAATGCCGCTACCATCGCTGGTGGTATCGCCCGAAACATTCAGTAATGATGTTGGGTCGGTTTTAGCGCCAGTGAGCGGTAATAATTTACCAATTTTAGTTTCTAAACCGAATAGCGAAGGTGCCCCCGCTGTTTCCGATGCGGTACGTGAACGCTGGGTTTTGCTATCGATTTTTGCGGTATCTTTAATATCAATATTCACCCGCAAAATATCACCCACGCGGCTGGCGCGCTGATCGCGGAAGAAGGCGCGGCCGCCCGGCTGCCAAAGCGAATTGGCTGTGCGTGCGCTTGCTGCCTCAGGTTCAGGAAGTGGCCAGGTAATTGGTTGATAGCCAACTTTGGTTTGTGGGTTCTCAACATTCGTCAGTGGCGGTTGCTGGCCGATGCCCTCGAGCTTGTGAATGGTGCTGGCGCAGGCAGAAAGAAGCATCAAGGTGCTACTTAGAAGGAGTGTGGTGCGCATGTTCATCGTAAGCTCCTAGCGGTAATTTTGTTCTGTTTCGATGGGGGCGGCTAAATTGGCTTCGGCTAAATTAATACCCACGATGCGCGCAGAAATCGTGCGTTCGCTATCGAGGTTCTTAATGCGAATCGTTTCACCCAGGCTGCCATTCTCAAGCGCTTCGCCGCGACCCAAAATCGACATATGCGCGGTGGTGTAACGAATTTCGACCGTTTTGCCTTTTTCAACGAGGCGTGGCGTGGTGAGTTCGGCGCTGCGAATGGGGCGCTGCGCAGAAATACCACGACGTGGCGTTTTGCCGATAATGTCGGTGTTTTGAGTGAGCACATCGTTACGCAACTGGCGCTCAGGCATTAATGTGGTGGTAACATCCGCGGCTTTAATCACTTGCCCAGCGCTTACCTGATGCAGTAGCACCGGCACTTCGCTTAAAATATCATAACGGCCAGAAACCGGCACGACGCTGAGGGTTTTGCCACCACTTAGCATATAGGCCTGTGCCTGCCACTGATACCCCATTTTATCGATGCTAAGATTATGCAGCGCCAGTTTCATAGGTTCGCGCGCCTGAAAAATCACCGGATTGCTGGTCGATGTTAAGCGTGCTTTGACATATTCGGCAACGTCGCGCTCTGAAAGCACTTTAGCCACTTCATTTTCAATATCCTGATTGCTGATTATAAAACGGCCTTGTGGTACATTATCCACAGCCGCTTCAGCCACAACATAGGGCATTTGCCATTGCTGCGCCTGTACAGCGAAGGGAAGGCTGAAAGCAAAAATGCTAATGATAATGTGACGTAGCATGCGCATTCCTTATGCCGATTGGTTGAGTGATTGCAGCATCTGATCGGCAGCGCTGAGCACTTTGGTGTTCATTTCATATGCGCGCTGCGCCACAATCAGGTTGGTGATTTCCTGCACCGAATTAACGTTGGAGTTTTCAAGGTAACCCTGCAGAATTGTGCCGAACCCATTTTCACCTGCGTTACCGGTGATAGGGTCGCCCGAGGCGGGGGTTTGGGTGAATAAGTTGTTACCTACCGCCTGTAAACCGGCTGGGTTGATAAAGGTGGCAATTTCAATTTGGCCTACCTGTTGCGGGTCAACCTGCCCTTGAATGGTGACTTCCACTTGGCCAGAACTATTCACGCTTACACCTGTCGCTTCGGTGGGAATGGTAAGTGCTGGCTGCACGCGGAAACCTTCGCTGGTCACGAGTTCACCATCTTGCGAAAGTTTAAAGGTACCATCACGCGTGTAGGCCGAAGAGCCATCGGGCAGTTCCACTTGAAAATAACCTTTGCCCTGCATGGCCATATCCAGCGGGTTTTCGGTGTTTTGCAGGGTTCCCTGTTCGGTGTTGCGTGAAATCGCGGTGGTTTGCACACCAAGCCCGACCTGCACGCCGGTGGGCAAAATGGTATCTTGCGAGGTGGTGTTCGTGCCGGTACGGCGCAGGTTTTGGTAAATCAAATCTACGAATTCGGGGCGCTGCATTTTATAGCCGGTGGTGGTCATGTTCGCAAGGTTCTGCGAAATCACATCGACGTTGGTTTGTTGGGCACTTAGGCCGGTGGCAGCGATATCAAGAGCTCTCATTTTCTACTCCGTATTAGGATTGGCTAGTGCGTGTGTATGCAGAAGAAGTTTTACGTTCGAGATCGTACATGGTTTCGATAAATTTTGCCGTTGATCCACTTGAACGCTGTAATTGCAAAAGCCGTACCATCTCGTTGACGCCATTCACATTCGAGAGTTCGATATGCCCCTGCATCACCTTCGATTGCAGGGAAGGTTGGCCCTGTTGATCGGTTTTAAACATGGTATCGCCCACGCGTTCCAAGGTGCGTTCATTTTCAAATTCCACTACACCAATGGTACCAATTTCCTGCCCCCCAGCACGAATGGTGCCGCTGCCAAGAATTTCTAAATCGACGGCATCTGGCGGCACAACAATCGGTGAACCACCTGCATCCAGCACAGGTTCCCCTTTAATGGTCACCAAACTACCTTCGTTGTTAAGTTGGAAATTGCCCGCCTTAGTGTAGCGTGTGCCAAGTGGCGTTTGAACTTGGAAATAACCCGGCCCATTAATGGCAACATCTAGCGGATTGCCGGTTTTTTCAACGCGGCCATTGCTGGTATCGCGGTAGCTGAAGGGATCGTTCGCAAAGGCAATTTTCTCGCGGTCATCGCTAGTTTTTTCGCGCATCATGTAATCATCGAAGGCGAGGCGCTCGGCGTTGTAGCCCACGGTATTTACGTTGGCGATATTGTTGGCCGTCACATCCAGGTTACGAAACAGTGTTAACTGGCGCGAAAGGCTGACATATATGCTATTATCCATCCAAAACTCCTCAGGCGAATCGCTATAATTTACGGGCGATTGATATGCTCTTGGTAGGTGTGAAGCATAAATCGTGCCAAATCCCTAAAAGGGCTGTTTTGTGCAGCGCCGCCACAGTGCGGGAAATAGAGCACGCCATCACAATTCATCGGAAACAGTTGATAGCTTCGCAGGGGAAGCGTATGTTACACCTCAATCATAAGGAGATTTCATGAGCGACGCATCAAAAGATACCGAAGAATCGGGCGAAGCCGCCCCGAAAAAAGGCAAAAAAAAGCTGCTGATTATTATCGTAGTTGTGCTGATAGCTGCGGGGGCAGGCGTGTTTTTCTCGGGCATTTTGGGTGGGGGCGATAAAAAGGAAAAATCTACCGAAACCGAACTGAAAACCGAAGAAGCCGACGGTAAACCCAAAGGCCCAGCGAAGCCTGCCTATTACGAATTGCCCGAATTTCTGGTGAATTTAAGCAATAACCAGAATCGTGTCAGCTATCTGAAAATGTCGGTTACGCTGGAACTTCGTAATGCGGAAGCCGCCAAAACGGTCGATGAAAACAAACCCCGCATTATGGATGTGTTCAACACCTATTTGCGTGAGCTTCGCCCTTCCGATCTGGCTGGTTCGGCAGGTATTTACCGGCTGCGCGAAGAATTGATGACGCGCCTGAACAACACGATTGAACCTGAACTCGTTAAAGATATTCTGTTTAGTGAAATTATTGTTCAATAACAGTTCGTTAGGCGACATGGCATCCGCTTTGCTTAGAGAGCATCCGCTTTGCTTAGAGATTGGCTCGCGAGGATATAATGGCCGAAGAAGAATTTAACGCTGATGAGTGGGAGAAAATGCTCGCTGCCGACGCGCCTGCCGAGGGTGGCGGCGAAGGCGGTGCTGCAGCCCAGGAAGAACCAGCGCGCGTTCTGAACCAAGACGAAATTGACCTGTTGCTCGGCTTTGATAGTGCCGATACCGGGCCCGATAGATCGAGCGGTATTTACGCGATTCTCGATAAATCGATGATGGCGTATGAAAAGCTTCCGATGCTGGAAGTGGTGTTTGATCGTATGGTACGTTCACTTTCATCCAGCTTGCGCAATTTTACCTCTGATAACGTGGATGTATCCATTGATTCCATGATCTCACTGCGTTTCGATGATTACCTGAATTCCATTCCGTTGCCCGCCATGCTGGTGGTGTTTCGCGCAGTGGAATGGGAAAATTTTGGTCTTATCACGATTGATTCGGCACAAATTTATTCCACCGTTGATATTTTATTGGGCGGCAGGCGCACTACCCGCGCCATGCGCGTGGAAGGGCGCCCCTACACCACCATCGAACAAGATATTGTAAAACGCATGGTGGATGTGATTCTCGATGATATGAGTCAGGCGTTTGATCCCTTAAGCCCGGTGACCTTTGCCTTTGATAGGCTGGAAAGTAACCCACGCTTCACCGCCATTGCGCGCCCCAATAGTGCGGCACTGCTGGTGCGTTTGCGGGTGGATATGGAAGAGCGCGGCGGCATAATTGAAATTTTGCTGCCACACGCCACGCTGGAACCGATTCGCGATTTGCTTTTGCAAATGTTCATGGGCGAAAAATTTGGCCAAGATTCAGTGTGGGAACGGCATTTGGGCCGCGAAGTGGGGCAGACATTTGTGGATATTGATGCCGTGCTCGATGAGCGGCAAATTACGCTGGGCGAGGTGGTGAATTTAAAAATCGGCTCCACCATTATGCTCGATTGTGAAGTGAACGAGCCGATTACCCTGAAATCGGGTGGTGTACCGCTTACCACCGGACAAGTCGGCCGCGTGGGTGATAAAGTGGCCATCGCAGTGAACGAAGATATTAAAAAATTTCGACAAATGATGCGTGAACAAGGGAAGGATGGCTAATGCAAAATCTGCTGCTCACACTCATCATCGATGGCATGATGGCGCTGCTGCTTTCGGTCACGCTATTCTTTTGTTGGCGCCTCAATACCCGCATTAAAATTCTGCAGGATAATCGTTCGGAATTGGCGGAAACCATTCGTGAATTTGATGCTTGCACGCGCCGCGCCGCCGAAAGTATTGCGGAAATTCATACCGCCACACAGCGCATTAGCGAAAATATTCAACACAAAATCGATAAGGCGAATTTTATTGCCGATGATTTGCAGTTCATTATGGAGCGCAGCGCCAAAATGGCCGATAAGCTTGATCCATCAGCTTCCAGTGCTTCGCGGGGTTCATCATCGCAGGCAAGTGCGCCATCTTCGCGCCCTGCTACGGTGAAACGTGAAATGCCTAACGTTGCGGGCAATGCCGCTG
>JBILFK010000196.1:0-2502 GCA_044351685.1 Rickettsiales bacterium
TTTGAGCCTATTTCGGAAACTTCGATTGCCGAAGAATTTGCGGAACAGGAACCACAGGAAGCCACTTCTGGCGGTATTTTCGGCCGGCTAAGCAAAGCGCTTGGCGGTGCTGGGCGTGCAGAAGCAAAATTGCGCGATGTTACCCCCGAGCCCGTAGCTGAACCCCGCAAAGCAGAAGTGCGCGAAAGCCGCCCTGCTGCTGCCGAAGAAGAAGAGCTTTACGATATTCCGGCGTTTTTGCGCAGGCAGGCGAATTAGGGGAAGTACTCAAAAGTCCTTCGCCCACGGCTCAGTGTACTTTTGAGTGGGATGGATGCCAATCCTCGCTCGAAGCGGTTCTTCGCTCGGATTGAGGTTTTTTAGTTATTGGCCATCTCACACAATAGACGATATCTATTGGCTATCAGTAGTAGAGCTGCTTAGGCCTGAGAGCAGCCCTACGGCTCTTGCTTTATGTAACATACGGTTACAAAGCGTGATTTGAGTTATGGCGCGACTTTCCCTAGATAGATAACATACGTTAACATACGTTATTTTCTAAGGAATTCTCATGGAACACGCTTCTACCCCTTCGCTTCAGCACACTGTTTCTTCGGCCGTTAGCTGCGCGGGCATTTCGATGCATTCGGGCGATATGGTCAATATGATCATTAAGCCTGCGCCAGTGAACTCGGGGATTGTGTTTATTCGCCGCGATGTGGAAGCGGGTAAGGGCATGGTACCTGCGCTGTATAATCGGGTGGTGGAAACCACGTTGGGCACCACCATTGCCAACGAGCATGGCATCACCGTTTCAACGATCGAACATGTAATGGCCGCACTTTGGGGCTACGGCATTGATAACGCCGTGATCGAGCTGGATGGGCCGGAAGTGCCAATTATGGATGGCTCTTCGGAACCGTTTATTTTCCTGCTGGAATGCACGGGCAAACAGATGCAGGCCGCAACCCAGCGACGCATTGAAATTTTGCGCCCCGTGGCCGTTGCAGAAAAAGATTGCACGCTGACCATTTCACCAGCGGAAAGCTTTTCACTGGACATCGCGATTAAATTCCCGCACCGCCTGATCACCGAGCAGCGTGCGCAGTATGATTTTTCGGAAATCAGCTTTAAGCAAACGCTTTGCCGCGCCCGCACGTTTGGTTTTGTGCGCGATGTTGAAAAAATGCGCAGCATGGGCTTAGCGCTGGGTGGTTCGTTGCATAACGCGATTGTGCTTGGCGACGATGATATTTTGAACGAAGGTGGCTTGCGCTACAATGATGAATTTGTGCGCCATAAAGCGCTCGATTGCGTGGGCGATTTTGCACTGGCTGGCGGCACCCTGATGGGCCATGTGGAAGCCTTTAAGCCGGGGCATGGCATTAACAACCATCTGTTGCGCGCGATTTTCTCGAATATCGATAATTACCGCATAGTTGGCGGCGACACCGTGGAGCTTTCGCACGAGCAGGCCACCGAAGAAGCGATGATGGTGCCATTGGCGCGCAACGCTTCGGAGCTGATGGCCTAGGTTAATTTTGCGGCTTCGCCTGTCATCGGGCCGCTTATAAGCGGCTTGATAAAGTGATACCCCTTGATGAAATAGCCGTGTCGAAAGTAAAACCGGTGGGTATCGTGGCTTGCGGCATAACTATCGAGCACAATAGTTTCTACCTTTTCCTTTTTCGCTAACGCTTCTAGCCACGCGAGCATGTGGCTGCCCACACCACTGCCGCGCAGCGTGGCATCGACCACAAAATTATCGAGATCCATCTGCTTGCCGCACCAGAAGCGTGTGAATATCCAGAAGCCGCAAATGCCCACTAACCGTGCGCCATCGAACACGCCGAGGCAGCGGTAATGCTGTGCCTGCATTTCTTTCAAGCGCGCGCGAAACTGCCTATCGGTGAGCTTGGGGTTCAGTTGCTGAATCAGCGGCAAAATGCTGGGCATTTCGTGCGGGCTTAGTTCGCGCAGCATATGGTTTTTTGGCTTTTTCATTCCTCATGCACTAGCAATAGATTTCGTTGCCTGCAAGGATAACACACGATATAACACGCGCATGAAATGGATCTACATACTGCCCGTGATGTTCGTGCTTGCCGCCTGCGGCGATAGCGAAGACGACGAGGAGGTACAACCTTCCGAAGCGATGGAAGTGCTGTATAACCGCGCAGCGGATACGTTTTCCAAACAGGAATATAAAAGCGCTATCGAGGAATTTGAGGAGGTGGAACGCCAGCACCCCTATTCCGATTGGGCCACCAAAGCTCAGGTTATGGCGGCGTTCAGTGCCTACAAAGCCGCAGAATTTGACGATGCGGTAGATATTATTGATCGGTTTGTGAAACTGCACCCCACGCACCCTTCGGCGGCCTATGCATATTATCTGAAAGCGCTGTGCTACTATATTCAGATCACCGATGTGGGGCGCGACCAAAGCAAAACCGAAGATGCACGCAAAGCGCTGAAGGAAGTGATCGCGCGCTACCCCGATTCTGACTACGCCAAAGATGCGAA
>JBILFK010000006.1:0-22735 GCA_044351685.1 Rickettsiales bacterium
GGGCACGCCGTGTTTTTCAGCTAATTGATGCACGGGGGAAGGGGTAAGTTTCTGCCCACGCCCTGCGGGGCGTGGTGGTTGTGAATAGACAGCGACTACCGAATGTTCACTCGCCAACAATGCCGTAAGAGCCGGAAGCGCGAAGGCAGGCGTGCCCATAAAAATCACGCGCATGACTGGCCTATTGCCTGGTGCGTGGTGTGCCGATACAAGCGCGGCGGCTATTAAGGTAGCGTTGGTCTTGCTCGATAGCGTTCTCAGCGGAGAGCGCTAAAAACTCATCATGCGGCATGGCGACCATCAGTTTGGTGATGGTGCATTTGCAGGGAGCTATCAGTTCTTTGTGGAATTGTGCACACGCCAGCACGAACACAGGCACCGTATCGGCGGGCCATAATTTTGCTAGTGGCGATTTGGGTGATGGTGGCGATTCCGGATTCACCGGAATAGCGGCTCGCTGCGGTGCAGAGGGCTGCGCTGGTAAATTCGGCGAAGATTGCGCCCACGACGTGCTGGTAGCGGTAAGCGTGATGGCAATGCAGATGGCAAGGAAATGTTTCATGCCAGAAATCTAGCGCAGCAATGCAGTGATGTCTAGGCGTGCGTTTCTTCGGGGTATTCCGAAATCAGCCCTAGGCGTTTGGCCTTGGTAAGCTTGCGCACAATCATATCGCGCTTGAGCTTGGAGATATGATCCACGAATACGATGCCTTTGGTATGATCAATTTCATGCTGCAGGCAGGTAGCCAGAATGCCCGTGGCGTGAATTTCTTTCGCTGCGCCTTGTTCGTCGAGGTAACGCACCGTCACCCCTGAAGGGCGCTCGACATCGGAAAACTGATCGGGGAATGAAAGGCAACCCTCTTGATACACCGAGATGTCTGCCGCGCTTTCAATAATTTCTGGGTTGATAAGTTTCAATGGTTCGTTACGGCCCTCGCGCTGCGCCACATCCACCACTACAATGCTTTTATGTACGCCCACCTGCACGGCGGCGAGGCCAATGCCCTCGTGTGCATACATGGTTTCGAGCATATTATCCATCAGTGCGCGAATTTCGTCGGTCACCGATTCCACCTTGGTGGAAGGAATATGCAGCCGTGGGTCTGGTTCGATAACAAGCGGTAAAATCGTCATGCGGGTAATGTAAGCTTAAATCACAGCAAATGCAAGCCAGCAGCGCTTAAGCGCGTGCGGCCTGTAACCGTGCTAGTGTTTCGGTTTTGCCCAAAATGCGCATGGCTTCGGGAATATCTGGCCCACTCATCGCCCCCACAATGGCGGCGCGCGCAGGGGGCATCAGCTCGCCCAGTTTTTTGCCACTGGCTTCAGCCACCTGTGTAAAGGCGGCTTTTACGGCATCAAAGCTCCACGGCTCGGGCAGGGCTTCGAGTGCTGGAATTAGCAAGCCCAATGCCTCTTTGCCTTTTGCGATAGTGGCAGCGGCTTTTTCATCGGGTGTTTGGCGGGTGGTATAAAATGCTGCGGCCTCGGCCAGTTCCAGCAAGGTGCTAGCTTTTGATTTTACGCTTTCGATCGCAGCTTCCATATCAATGCTACTTGCGGGCAGCTGCAACAGGGGCAATAATGTTGCTGCCGCTGTTGCGCGCATATAATGCGCATTCACGTGGTTCAGCTTGGCAAAATCTAAGCGGGCGGGTGCTTGGCCAATCGATTCTAGGTTAAACCACTCGATCGCCTGCGCATCGCTGAAAATCTCATCGTCGCCGTGGCTCCACCCCAAGCGGGCGAGGTAGTTGCGCATCGCTTCGGGCAGATAGCCCATATCAGCATATTCGGTAACCGAAGTAGCGCCGTGGCGTTTGCTTAACTTTGCGCCATCTGGCCCGTGAATCAGCGGAATATGTGCAAATTGCGGCACAGCCCAGCCCATCGCCTGATAAATAATCATCTGCCGGCCGGCATTGTTCAAATGGTCGTCGCCGCGAATAATATGGGTAACGCCCATATCGTGATCGTCCACCACTACCGCATGCATATAGGTGGGCGTACCATCCGAGCGCAGAATAATAAAATCGTCCAGCACATCATGCCCGAAGGTCACATCGCCCTGCACCGCATCGCGCACCACAATTTCGCCACTCAGCGGCGCTTTAATGCGCACGCTTGGTTGCACGCCTGCGGGCGGCGTGGCACTACTATCGCGCCATTTTCTGTTATATTTGAAGGCTTCGCCTTTGGCTTCTGCGGCGACGCGCATTTCGGCCAATTCTTCCTGCGTGCAATAGCAATGATAGGCAGCGCCTTGTTTCACGAGTGCTTCAGCCACTTCGCGGTGGCGTGCGGCGCGCTGCATTTGAAAAATAACTTCACCGTCATGCGGAAGGCCAAGCCATGCCAACCCATCGAGAATCGCTTGCTTTGCTGCATCGGTCGAGCGGGTCACATCGGTATCTTCAATGCGCAATTTAAACTGGCCGCCATGATGGCGCGCAAACAGATAATTAAACAGCGCCGTACGTGCGCCGCCAATATGTAGCATGCCGGTGGGCGAGGGGGCAAATCGGGTGATGACTGTCATGGTTTTCCAGATTGATTTGAGGTGTAGCTGGCTGCATAAAGTGAAAATATGTTTCTGCCAAGTCTAATGCGCCTTTGGAAAGAAGATGCACCACAGCGCCCTTTGTGGATGGCAGTGCTGTTTGCCGCCGGCTGCGCATTCTATTTTATTTTGCCCAGTGAACCTTCGCCTTACAGCCTGCTTGCAGGCATTGCGCTACTGCCGTTTGCCATACAAGCATGGCGCAGGGGGTGGCACCTGCGCGCCATGATACTTACCGCATTGTTGCTGGTATGCTGTGGTGCGGCGTGGGCAAAATTCTCTGCCGATAACCATGCCCCCATCATGCTCGAGCGAGGATTATACCCGCGACCAATAGAAGGAGTGGTGGAAGCGCTGGAATTTTTACCCACCGGTATTCGTATCACGCTGTCTGATGTATCCATCGCCGATTGGCCGCAAGCCAAAACGCCAGAGCGTGTACGCTTAAGTTTGCGGGTGCGCGCTATCCCCGATGTTGAAGTGGGCGCGCGCGTGCAGTTGCGTGCGGGGCTATTGCCGCCGATGGGGCCAATTTTGCGCGGTAGCTTTGACTTCAGCCGCTATTTTTATTTCCGCGATATTGGCGCAGTGGGCTATGGCCTGATGCCGCTGAGTATTCTGGAAAAAGCCGAGCCGAAAGGATTTTTAGGCTTCTGGCAGAAAGCGAGGCACCACTTAACGCGCGATATTCGTGCCACCTTGCCGGGGATTGAAGGGGCAATTGCCAGCGGCTTAATTACCGGCGACGATGCCGCCATTACACCCGCCACCTACGAAACCCTGCGCGCTACCAACTTGCTACATATTATTGCCATTTCCGGCGCGCATATGGTGGTGATTGGCGGTGTGGTGTTTGTGTCGTTGCGCTTACTATTTTTGCTGTTACCGCGCTTTGGCCTCACCCCCCGCGCCAAGCAGCTTGCCGCCGCAATCACGCTGATTGCCTTAACGGCCTATTTGCTGATTACCGGCATCGATATTTCGGCCACCCGCGCCTATATCATGATGGCGCTGTTGCTGCTTTCGGTGATCGCGCTGCGCGAGGTGCAGCCCATGCACTCGCTGGCGCTTACGGCGATTATTATGCTGCTCTACCACCCTTCCGATATTCTGGAGCCGGGGTTTCAATTATCGTTCGCCGCCACCATGGCGATGATTGCGGTGGTGGCCAGCCAATGGAAGCGCGGAGTAAGTGATTTGCGCCTGCGCATGGCACGATTGCCATTTCATGCGATTGCTATGTTTCTATTGTTCAGTATTTCTGCCGAGCTTGCCACCATGCCGCTGGTGATGGGCATGTTTAATCAGTTTGCACCTTACGGCGTACTGGCGAATTTTGTGGTGGGGCCAATTGTGACCTTGGTGATTATGCCAGCGGTCGCCTTGTATTTTGTGTTATTACCATTTGGTGTGCAGGCGGTTGCACTGAAACTAATGGCACTGGGCATACAGGGTATGCTTGCGGTTGCCGAAGAAATTGCCAGCTGGCCAAGCGCATTGTTATTTTTTCCTTCGCCGCCCACATGGGCAATTGGCTGTTATGTGCTGGGGTTATGCTGGGTATGCATTTGGCAAACGCGCATGCGCTGGTTGGGCATTGTGCCCATGCTTGCGGTGCTTGCCAGTATGCCATTTACTGCCCTGCCCGATGTGGTGGTAAGCGCCGATGCACGTTACCTTGCCTTCCGCACCGAGCAGGGCATGACACTGGCGCAGGGCAGGGCTTCATCCATGGTGCCGACATTGCTTGCCAATGCGCTTGGCGAAAAATCATTACAAACATTACCGCGCAGCGCACAGCAATGTGAATTGGGCATGTGTGTTTATGAATCATCGTATGGGCGTATTTTATATCAGCGTAACTATGCAGGTGAGCTAGACCAATGCGCAGAAGCAAAGAAACATGGCGCTGGGATGCTTGTTACCTTGCGCTCGCGCCTGCGATGCCCGGATATGTTTGTGATTAACGCGAATGACCGCCGCGCACAGGGCGCCTATGCGCTCACAAAGACTGAAAATTTCTGGGAAATAGAAACAACCCGAGATTTCCAAGGCATGCGCCCGTGGCGCGCCACGGAATTTTAGAATAGTTCGATATCGTCGTCGCTGGCGGGGGCTGTGGTATCGCTTGTGGGAACGGTGCTGGCATCAACCCAGCCGCGTTCAAGTGCGTAGGCAAAAAACTTTTGCTTAATATCGCCTAGATTCAGCAAATGCACGAGTGTATCGGCAAGCGGTGTATCGAGCGTTTGTGCGTTATCAACATTCAGCGTATCGGCGGTAGCTTTTAAAATATTGCTGGTAATCACCAAATTCTGTGACACGCGATCTTGGAATTGCATATCCATAATGGTTTTGCTGATAAGTGCAGAAATTTCAGCCGTTTTGGCGCTGCGGGCCTCATTATCCGAAAGTGAAGCAAGCGCACTTACCATGCTTGAGATAGTAATAAACTGGTTGGAGATATTGGAAAAACTAGTATCAAGCAGCACATTAATTTCCTGAATATGCGCCGATAAAATATGCGAGGCAGTGTGCAGCGTAGCGCGTGTTTCTGCTGATAATCCCGTATCTGATGCGCGGGGCTGTGTAAGGGGCTGCACCACTTAGGCGGCCATTCCGCACAGTTTAGCGACAGCGCGTGTGAGCGTTTCGGGATTAAACGGTTTTACAATCCAGCCCGAAGCGCCGGCGGCTTTGCCTGCTTGTTTTACATTGTCGCCGCCTTCGGTGGTAATCACCAGAATGGGCGTGTATTTCATGGTTTCGGTTTCGCGCAGCACGCGAATCAGCTCAATGCCATCCATGTTGGGCATGTTGATATCGGTGATCACGATATCAAACGCTTGGCTTTGCGCGAAGCGAAATGCTTTTTCGCCATCTTGTGCGGTGGTGACATCAAACCCCATATCGGCGACAACAGCTTTAATCATGTTGCGCATGGTGGCGGAATCATCAACTATCAGTGCGTGTTTGGTGGTCATATAAAAACTCCTGCGATTATTTTCCTTAGCGCGACTTTGGCGGCGATGCAACCATAGGTTTTAGGGTTACATAGTTTCCATCCCGCGCAGGTTATTGACGGTATGTGAGCGAAATTCACGGCGATACAGTACCCACACCACCAACGCTGTCACCCCTATAAACAGCCACGCATGAATATACCAGCTAACGGCCGCCATGCCAAAATAATAGGCGCGCAACCCTTTATTAAAATGCCGCCCTGCATTGCTGATAAGCATGCCTGCGCGATTACCATATTCGCGCAATACTTCTGGGCTGGAAATTGGGTTAGGGGCGGCACCTACCAGAATACACGCATAGTTATATTGCCGTAGCGACCAGGTGAGTTTGAAAAACGCGTGAATAAAGATCATCACCAACAGAATGGTTTTAATTTCCCACATGAATGGCGAGGCGTTCATGGCATAGGGGATGGAGCCAATAAGCCCGATAGCCTGTTGTTTTGCGCCAAGCAGCGTGAATAGGCCAATAAGAATCAGAATGGTGGTGGAAGCAAAAAACGCAATCGAGCGCAGCAGATTGCCGATTAACGTGGCATCATTCACGCGGTTATCGCGCTTTACCATTTCCTGCATCCAGCGCATGCGCATAGCATCCATGGTGTGCATGAGGTTTGGGGTGGTGTGGTAACGTTTATCGAAAATCACGCCATACGCTACCCATGCGGCGATAAACCAAACAAGCGCAATAATATCGATACCCGCAACAGGGGTGGTGCCAATGGTTACGGTAACATCGAACATTATTCCCCCAAAAGCTGCTGTGTGGCGCGTGTGATATCGGTATTTCGCATCAGCGATTCGCCTACCAGAAACGTATGCATGTTGGCAGCGCGCATGCGCGCAATATCGTGATGGTTACGAATACCGCTTTCACACACCACCGTATATTCTTTCGGAATCAGTGGGCGCAACTGTTCAGACGTTGCCAAATTCACTTCCAGCGTTGCAAGGTTGCGGTTGTTAATACCAATAAGCCGCGATTGCATAGTTTCAAGCGCTAACTCCAGCTCGCGCCGGTCATGCACTTCAATCAACACATCCATGCCCAGTGCATGCGCCAGCGCTTCAAGGTGAATTGCTTCGTGAATAGAAAGCGCTGCCATGATAATCAGCACACAATCGGCACCGATGGCACGCGATTCAACAATTTGGTATGCATTTACCATAAAATCTTTACGCAGCACCGGCAGGGTTACGGCGGCACGCGCAGCGCGTAAATCATCATCGCGGCCTTGAAAAAACGTAGGCTCCGTAAGCACCGAAAGGCAGCTTGCACCAGCTTTGGCATAGGATTTCGCATGCGCCTGCGGGTCAAAATTTTGGCGAATGACGCCAGCGCTTGGCGAGGCTTTTTTAATTTCGGTAATCAGGGCAATTTGCTTGTTGGCAAGCCGCACATCGAGTGCGGCCTTAAAGCCACGCGGTGCCGGGGCGCGTGCAGCTTCCTGCTCAACGATATGCAGGGGTCTGCTTTGTTGGCGTTGCTGGCTGAGAAGGCGTGTTGAATCGAGAATGCGAGAAAGTGTATGCATAACTAACCGTTAGCGTAACGCTGCATAATCTGCCAGCAACTTTCGCGCAGTACCTGAATCGATAGCGTTGCTTGCGATACTCGCTGCTTCGCTCAGTGTATTCGCCTTGCCATACACCCATAAGCCTGCTGCGGCATTTAGCACCACCGCATCACGATATGCGCTTGTTTCATCTGCCAGTAAGGCGGTGAGTGCGTGTGCATTATAGGCGGCATCGCCACCACGCAATGCATCGGCGGGGCTACGTTTCAGGCCTGCATCTTCGGGAGTTATGGTAAGTGGCGTGATGCGTGCGCCATCGAGTCGCAAACATTGCGTGGGAGCACTAATTGAAATTTCATCCAAACCATCATCGCTGTGCACTACCATTGCACGCTGCACGCCGAGCGATTGCAAAGTTTCGGCCATCAGGCGCATGGTCGCGGTATTATACACACCAATCAGCTGTGTGTGAGGGCGTGCGGGGTTACATAAAGGCCCAAGCACATTAAAAAATGTGCGTTTACCAATAGCGCGGCGCAGTGGCGCAATGCGTGCCAGGCCCGGGTGAAATTGGGGGGCAAACAAAAAGGCTAGACCAAGGTTTTTTGCTACAGTTTCAAGCGTTGCCGCAGGTAATTCAAGTGATATGCCGAGCGCCTGCAACACATCCGCCGAGCCAGCCTGCGAAGATACTGCACGATTACCGTGCTTGATGATTTGCACGCCACTTGCCGCCAGCACAATCGCGGTAGCGGTGGAAACATTCAGGCTATGCGCGCCATCGCCGCCGGTGCCGCAACAATCCATGCTTTCGGGAAAATGTGCAAAAGGCTGTGATGCTGCCATGACCGCACGCACCGCTGCGGCAAGTTCGCCGGGTGTAATGGTTTTTTCTTCCATTGCCAGCAGCCATGCGGTGGCTTCTTCAGCATTAAAATTGCCAGCGAATAACTGCGCGATGCTGGCTGAAATTTCGTCGTTGCTCAGTGCAACGCCGCTGCGCAAGGCTTCTGTTTGTGTGGCAAGTCTCACAGCAGCTTCAGGAAATTTTCAAGCAACGCATGCCCGTGTTCAGAGGCGATGCTTTCCGGGTGAAACTGTACGCCGTGTACGGGATGCGTGGTATGCTGCAACCCCATGATAATCCCATCTTCGGATTCGGCGGTGATAGTTAAACACGCAGGCAGCGTCGCGCGATCAACGATAAGTGAGTGGTATCGTGTGGCAGTATAAGGCGAGGGTAAGCCTGCGAATACGCCCTTGCCCGTGTGGCTAATCTGGCTGGTTTTACCATGCATCACGTTCGGTGCGCGCACCACGTTGCCGCCATATACCTGCCCAATCGCCTGATGCCCAAGGCACACGCCTAGAATCGGCATGGTTGCACCATAAAGTTTCAGCACATCGATACATATTCCCGCTTCGTTGGGGGTGCAGGGGCCGGGCGAAAGCACAATGCCATCGGGCTTGCGTTTGCCGATATCGGCAGCCGTAATGGCATCGTTGCGAATCACTTCTACTTCGGCACCCAATTCCAGCATGTAATGCACGAGATTGTAGGTGAAAGAATCGTAGTTATCGATGAACAGAATATTTTTTCGCATGCCGGTCACCTCAAACAAACTTCACGGCATCTTCAGCGGCGCGCATGAGTGCGCGGGCTTTGTTCTGCGATTCTTCGTATTCCCCTTGGGGCGAAGAATCAGCAACAATGCCGCCGCCCGCCTGCACATATATCATGCCATTTTTCAAAAGTGCGGTACGCAGGGTAATGCAGGTATCCATCGCACCAGATGCAGAAAAATACCCAACACATCCGGCGTAAAAACTGCGCTGTTCCGGCTCGAGCGCTTCAATGATTTCCATCGCCCGAATTTTGGGTGCACCACTAACCGTGCCAGCTGGGAAGCCCGCAATCAACGCATCCACCGCATCGTATTTCGGGTCGATTTCACCTTCTACGTTGGAAACAATATGCATCACATGCGAATAACGCTCGACCTGCATTTGTTGTGTAACGTGCACTTTGCCACCTTTGGCCACGCGCCCCACATCGTTGCGGCCTAAATCAAGCAGCATCAAATGCTCGGCGCGTTCTTTAGGGTCACTCAGCAATGCTTCGGCAAGTGCTGCATCTTCGGCGGCATTTTTGCCGCGCTTTGCCGTGCCAGCAATCGGGCGAATGGTGATAACCCCATCGCGCAGACGCACCAGAATTTCCGGGCTGGAACCTACCAGCGCCGTATCACCAAAATTTAAAAAGAATAGAAACGGCGAAGGATTCAGATGCCGCAACGCGCGATAAAGTGCATAGGGCGGCAGTTCAAAGGGGGCTGAAAATCGTTGTGAAAGCACCACCTGAAAAATATCGCCCGCGGCGATATATTCCTTCGCCGATTCGACCATGTGGTGAAAATCTGCCTGCGGCATATTGCTAGTGAAATGGCGCGGGGTTGCAGGCACATCTTTGTAGTAGTTTCGCTGATCAACAGGGCCTTGCAGAATACGAATCGTGCGTTCAATCCGCGCCTTTGCATCGGCATAAAGCTGTGCGGCGTTGCCGGTGGTTTCCCAAATGGGGGCGATCATGTAAATCACGCCATCGACCGCATCGAAAATCAGCAGCATGCGCGGGCGAAAGAACATTGCATCGGGCAAGCCAATAGCATCAGGCTTTTCGTGGGGCAAACGCTCCATCAATTTCACCATGCCATATCCCATATAGCCAATCAGGCCTGCGGCCATGGGCGGCAAGCCTTCGGGAATATCCAGCCGGTGCGCGGCAATTAAATCGCGCAGATTTGAAAGACTGGCATCCCATACCGGCTCGAAGCTATCTTCGGCAAATGGCGCAGTTTTTGATATTTCTGGTTTGTTACCCGTGCAGCGCCAGCACATATCGGGATCCAGCGCGAGAATCGAATAGCGACCACGCGTTTCGCCGCCCTCTACCGATTCCAGCAGAAAATAATGACTGCTTTCATGGTGCAGCTTCAAAAGCGCCGATACCGGCGTTTCCAGATCGCTGACGCGTTTTGTCCAAACGAGCTGGCCTTTGGTTCCAAAATGGTTTGTGAATTCTTCTATGCTCGGTTGCAGCATCAGGAAGGGCTTCCTGTTGGTTTTTGCGGCACGATGCGCACAGGGTGATGTTCCTGAATCGCGCGCATCACGCTTTGCGAAAGGCTTTCTGATAATAATGTTTGCAGCTGTAGCGCAATGGTTTGATCGTTGCGTAGTTTATCTGCCGGGGGAACATCAATCGCATCTAGATAGGCAATTTGTCGCGCGCCATTTTCTGGGTTTACGGTAATGCCAACCACATCGCCGCGCTTCGCGCGAAACACATCATAACGCAGCAGCGGCGGAATGGACTTGTAGCGATCTGCACGGCGCGCAAGTATCAGCGTTTGGGCAGTAAGGCCAAATTCGGAAAGCACCGCATTACGGGCATCAACCCCGTTAGCGGCACTATACTTTTCTTTTACTTTATCGGCGAACTGGTCGAGTGCTTGGATTTGGTATTTATCGCGGTAACGGGCGGCCACTTCGTCTTTTACTGCTGCAAATTGCTTGGGCGACGCAGCGTTCACTGCAGTGACATGCATCACATAATAATCGCCCTTCGCGGTAGTCAGCAGCGACGAGGTTTCGTCTTCTTCCATACGGAAGGCCTGGGAGATGAATTCATCGTCCTCAGATTCTTCTTTGGCTGCTTGAGTGGCGGCACTGATTTTTTTAACAGGCACATCAATCTTTACGGTTTTAAGCACGCCTTTCAGGTTATCGCCCGAGGCAATTGCATCTTCAACCGAAATTTCTAAATCATGCGCAACTTCTTCGGCTTTCCCGGGCAATAATTCACTGCGAATTTTTGCTTCGGCTTCTGCATCGCTAAGCGATTTGAACGCTTCCGGGTCTACGTTGCGGTAGTCTTCAATATCTTTTTTGCGAATGCGCTCTGCCGCTAATGTTTCAACATGCGTTGCCGGAATCACGGCTACTTCAAAACTACGTGTTTCGGGTGCAAGATATAGCGTGGTTTTATCGCGCTCATATTCGGCTTCTAAAACTCCCTCGTCGAGGTTCGCTTCAGTGGTGACATGGGCCACCGGAATTTCAACCAGTTCAATGGTCCGGGTTTCCTGTTCGCTGCTAAGCGCTAATGCCTGTAATGCAGGGCTTGCCTTAATAAACGGGCTGTTCACCGATTCGGCGTAAAGCTTTGCAATCGATTGATCGCCCATGATTTGAGTAAATTGAGCATCGCTGATTTGGTTGGCTTGCAGAACACGCTGATAGGTTGCGGCATCGAACTTGCCACGAATATCTTGATAGAGCGGGTCTTGCCGCAATAGATTAGCCACCACTTCTGGCGATGCGTATAGGCCTGTATCTTTGGCGGCCATCACGGTCAGGCGCTGCTGCACCATGCGCGATAAAACTTGTTGCTTGAGCTCCGGGGAATCCTGCATTTCAGGCGGAATGCGGCCTTGCATGGTTTCATGGAACTGGCGCCATTCTTGCTGAAATTCCTGTGTGCTGATGGCGTTATCACCAATATAGGCAACAGTGTTATTGCCGCTACCGCGCACCACATCGCCAATGCCCCACACCCCGAAACTGACAATCAGAATCAATAAAAGTAAGCGGGCCAGAAAACTTTTTAATTTGGCAAAAGGGGAGGTCGTTTGGGGCATAAATCACTCTCGAAGGTTGATGTTGTCTACAATGCGCACGCAAAATGTCAAACATCCTGCATGGCGGATGTCTTGACACGGCACCCGCAACATAGTGTAACTACGTTCCCATGTTGCAACCATCACTGATTATTGGAAACTGGAAAATGCATGGGTCGGCCGCGCAGGTGCGCGAGCACGTGCGTGCACTAGATGACTTCTGTGCCCATCTTGATGCCCAGATTATCCCCTTACTGGCCTTGCCATTTCCGTATCTTTCTATTGCAAAAGCGGCTTGTGCACAGGCTTCGCGCCTTCGATTGGCTGCGCAAGATGTAAGCGCCCACCGTGAAGGCGCGTTCACTGGCGAAATTTCGGCGGCCATGCTGCGTGATATCGGTGCAGAATATGCCATTATTGGCCATAGCGAGCGCCGTCGCTATCACGGCGAAAGTGATGCGCTTATTGCTAAAAAGGCGGAGCAGCTTCAGCATGCGGGCGTGGCTGCCATTGCCTGCGTGGGCGAAACACTCGAAGAATATCAGGCTGGGCACACACAGGCGGTGCTTGCGCAACAATTATCCACATTAATTCCTGCACTCAGTGCCACATGTGTGGTGGCATACGAGCCAGTATGGGCAATTGGCACAGGCAAAACGCCACGCTGTGATGAAATTGAGGCAGCAACTGCATTTTTAACCACGCAGTTAAAAGAAGCGCTAGACCATAGCCCGGCAGTCGTTTATGGGGGGTCAGTCAATCGTTCAAATGCGCATGAAATTCTTGGCACTCCCGGTATTGCGGGGGCGCTGGTGGGTGGCGCAAGCTTGAACATCGATGAGATGCAGACGATATTACACAGCGCGCAAATTCCTGCGCCGAAAGGATAGATATGGAAACCGTATTACTCGTAGTTCATGTGCTAGTGGCGATTGCGCTGATTGGTATTGTGCTGATTCAGCGCTCGGAATCGGATGGCTTTGGGCTTGGTTCGGGTTCGGGCATGAATTTCATGAGTGGCCGCACGGCTGCCAATTTGCTCACGCGTACCACGGCTATTTTAGCGACGATTTTTATTATCAATAGTCTGGTGCTTTCCATTTTAGCGGCGAACCGTTCCGATGACTCGTTGCTTGAAACCATTCAAGAGCAAGAAGCCACTGATGCTTCACCAAAAGATGCCGCGCCTGCCGATAAAAAGGCCAATAACGATAATCAAGATAAGGTCGATGTGAAATCAGACAAAAAGGCAGCATCAGAAAGAGATGCTAAAAAAGCACCTTCAGTGCCTGCTGTGCCGGAGGCCAATTAATTTATGCCCACACGATTTATATTCATTACTGGAGGCGTTGCATCATCACTTGGCAAAGGGCTTTCAGCTGCCTCTCTTGCTGCGCTGCTGCAGGGCAGGGGCTTTAAGGTGCGCCTGCGCAAGCTGGATCCGTATTTGAACGTTGACCCCGGCACCATGAACCCCACGCAGCACGGCGAAGTATTCGTGACCGATGATGGCGCGGAAACCGACTTAGATTTAGGCCATTACGAGCGTTTTACCGGTGTCGATGCGCGCAAAAGCGATAACGTAACCGCGGGGCAAATTTATTCGACCCTGCTTTCCAAAGAGCGCCGAGGCGATTATTTGGGTGGTACGGTACAGGTGATTCCGCACGTGACCGACCTTATTAAGGAATTTATTCAGCGCGATGCCGAAAAAGAAGATTTCGTGCTGTGCGAAATTGGTGGCACCGTGGGCGACATTGAAGGCTTACCGTTTTTCGAGGCAATTCGCCAGTTAGGTTATGAGCTCGGGCGCGAGCGTGTGCTGTATATTCATGTAACGCTTCTTCCTTATATTGCTGCTGCGCGTGAACTGAAAACCAAACCCACCCAGCACTCCGTAAAGGAATTGCGCACGATTGGTATTCAGCCGGATATTCTGCTATGCCGTGCCGACCGCGAAATTCCGATGGGCGAAAAAAAGAAAATCGCGCAGTTCTGCAATATGCGCGAAGATTGCGTGATTTCGGCGCTCGATGCGACATCCATTTATAAAGTGCCCACCAATTTGCACCTTGAAGGCCTCGATTTGCGCGTGCTTGAACACTTCAAGCTGAAATCGAAAAAGAAATTATCGTTGCTGGCGTGGCAGCGTATTGTGAAGCGCTTTGAATCGCCTAAAGGCGAAGTGACGGTGGCGTTTGTTGGCAAGTATACCAGCATCGGCGATAGCTATAAATCGCTTACCGAAGCGCTGGATCATGCGGGTATCGAAAATAACGTGCGCGTGAAATTGCAGTGGATTAACGCACGCGTCTTTGAATCGGCCGATGCCGAGCGTAAGCTAAAAGGGGTAGATGCGATTCTGGTTCCCGGCGGCTTTGGTGAAGAAGGCGTGAAGGGAAAAATTGCCGCCGTTACCTATGCGCGTGAACGGCAGATTCCCTACCTTGGTATTTGCTACGGTATGCAGGTCGCCGTTATTGAAATGGTGCGTAATTTATTGGGTGTCAAAGATGCCACCTCCAGTGAATTTTCGGCTTCCCCAAGCCGCGATGCGCGTGGCCCAGTGGTTGGCTTGATGACCCAGTGGCAGCAGGAAAATCAAACCCAGCGCCGCAGCAAAAGCTCGGATATGGGCGGCACCATGCGTTTAGGTGCGTATCCGTGTGATATGAAACCTGGCTCGCTTGCAGCGCGCATTTACGGCAAAACCAGTATCCGTGAACGCCACCGTCACCGCTATGAGGTGAATATTGCCTATGCTGAGGCACTGGCCGAGCATGGCGTAGTATTTTCTGGTAAATCGCCCGATGGCACATTGCCCGAAATCGTCGAGTTAAAAGGCCATCCATGGTTTATCGGTGTGCAGTTTCACCCTGAATTTCTTTCGCGCCCACTGGCACCACACCCGCTATTCACCTCGTTTGTGAAAGCCGCCAAAGAAAAACAAAAACGCCCGCACCCGACCGTGCAGAACATTAAGAGGGTCGCATGATAACGCAGCGCCATGTGAAGGCAGGGAATGCTACGTTTGGCAACGATATTGGGCTTACCATTATTGCTGGCCCCTGCCAGATGGAATCACGTCAGCACGCATTGGATGTGGCAGGCGTTTTAAAAGAAATCACTACCGAACTTGGTATTGGGCTTGTGTATAAAACCTCGTTCGATAAAGCCAACCGCACCAGCATTGCTGGTAAGCGTGGTATCGGGCTTGCGGGTGCGTTACCGGTGTTTGAAGAAATTAAAAAAACGCTTGGCCTGCCTGTGCTAACCGATGTGCATGAGCGCGAACAATGTGATGAAGTGGGCAGTGTGGTCGATATTTTGCAAATACCCGCCTTTCTTTGCCGCCAAACCGATTTACTAATTGCCGCCGCCAAAACAGGCCGTGTGGTGAATGTAAAAAAAGGCCAGTTCTTGGCGCCGTGGGATATGCAGAATGTGGTCGATAAATTGGTGCAATCGGGCAATGAAAACATTTTGCTTACCGAGCGTGGTGTATCGTTTGGTTATAACACACTGGTCACCGATATGCGCAGCCTGCCGATTCTTGCGAACACCGGCTTTCCGGTTGTGTTCGATGCTACGCACAGTGTGCAGCAGCCTGGTGGGCAGGGCACATCATCGGGCGGTCAGCGCGAGTTTGTAGCTGTGCTGGCGCGTGCCGCTGTTGCGGTGGGGGTTGCGGGGGTATTCATTGAAACCCACCCCGATCCCGATAACGCGCCAAGCGATGGCCCGAACATGGTGAAGCTTGCCGATATGCCTGCGCTGCTTGAGCAATTGGTCGCGTTCGATCTGCTTAAAAAATCAATTGTTCCAAACGCCTAAATTATTTGCTTGTTAGCGCATCGTGCGCAACGAACACATTTTCAAAATAATAGGTTGGCTGTTCGGCGGCGTTGCCAAGTTGCTGAAAATAAAATTGGAAAATCGCGTGGGTTTGGTTCGCAGGCGTGAATTGCCCACCTCGTTCAATGCCCAGCAAGTTGAACTGCGAACTTGTACCCGTACCTTGAACACTGCACACCAGATAATCTTCCGCAACATCGTACTGCAACTTCGCGGTTTCAAGAAACTGCGCGCGAATTTCCGGTTCGTGAAGTTGCGCAATGGTTGCGGCATGGGTGATAAGGCTCTCGTAGGTTAAATTCCACCAGCGCACACGCAGTAATGCCTCAATAGTGGCATCATCAAAGCGCATACGAATCACACGGGCAGGGTTGCCAGCAACAATCGCAAAAGGGGGAACATCGCGCACTACTACCGCGTTGGCGCCGATCACCGCGCCTTCACCAATGGTAACACCAGAACGTATGGTAGCCCCATACGAAATAACCGCACCCGAGCCGATAGTAATGGCACCTTTGCTATGGCTTTGGGCAATGCTGGCGTGGTTTTGTTCAAGCCGCGTGCGCAGCAAGGGCATGGGCCCCATGGTAACGTTGAATATGTGATCGTGCTGGTGTTCGCCGCCTAACAGCAAATTGAGATTGCCAGCAGGTTCAGTGAAATCACCTACGCGCAACACAATCTCTTCTGCTGGTGCGGTATTGAATTGCAGTGCATGTGTAACAGAGCGAATACCGTTGCGCCCACATACCGCAATGCCGCCTTGCGGCAAGCGAACTTTTACACGGTGATAGGCCAGAAGCTCGGGGAAAGGGCGCTCGACAGGGATTGCAAGAAACACACCGGGTAATCCAACTAACTGGTCGGGATGAAATGCTGGCATGGTATCTCCTGAAATGCACAATGCACTTGCGATAAAAACAAGCACAGTAGTATAGATGGCCACAATCGTTTATGGATATGTGTGTAAAGGAAATGGTTGATTATGTCATCGATTGAAACGCTTCGTGCCCGCGAAATTCTGGATAGCCGTGGCAACCCCACGATTGAGGTAGATGTTACCTTGCGTAGTGGCGCATTTGGCCGCGCGGCAGCGCCCTCGGGTGCATCAACCGGTGCGCTTGAGGCACTGGAACTGCGCGATAAAGAAGTCGCCCGTTATGGCGGCAAAGGCGTTATGCAGGCAGTGCGCAACGTAAATACCGAAATTGCCGATGCAATTAGTGGGTTTGAAGCCGCGGATCAGCAAAAAATCGATGCTGCGCTGTGCCGTTTGGATGGCACAGAAAACAAATCACGCCTCGGCGCAAATGCCATTCTGGCGGTTTCACTGGCGGTGGCAAAAGCTTCGGCTGCCGATGCGGGGTTACCACTTTATCGTTATATTGGCGGCGCACATGCGCATGTGATGCCAGTGCCGATGATGAATATTATTAATGGCGGGGCGCACGCCGATAACCCCATTGATATTCAGGAATTTATGGTGATGCCAGTGGGCGCCGCCAGCATGGGTGAAGCAATTCGCTGGGGAACGGAAATTTTTCATGCACTAAAACACCAGCTGAAGCAGGCAGGGCATTCCACCAGTGTGGGCGATGAAGGTGGTTTTGCGCCGAATTTAAAATCGGCAGAGGATGCCTGCGCGTTTATTGGTAAATCTATTGAATCGGCAGGCTTTAAACTCGGCGATCAGGTGGTGTTGGCGCTGGATGCAGCCTCTTCGGAATTTCACAAAAATGGCAAATATGTGTTGGCTGGCGAAGGTAAAACCTTCGATGCGGCAGGGCTTATTGGCTATTACGAAAACCTCGTCAAACAATTCCCCATTGCCTCGATTGAAGATGCGATGGCCGAAGATGACCATGCCGGTTGGGCGGCGATTACCGGCGCGCTCGGTAAGCAGGTGCAGCTGGTGGGCGACGATTTATTTGTTACCAACCCCACGATTTTGCGCAAGGGCATTGCCGATGGTTTGGCCAATGCGCTGCTAGTGAAATTTAACCAGATCGGCACGCTCACCGAAACACTCGAAGCCGTGCAAATGGCACAGCGTGCGGGCTATTCCGCAATACTCTCGCATCGTTCGGGTGAAACGGAAGATGCCACTATTGCGCATTTGGCTGTGGCCACCAATTGCGGCCAAATTAAAACCGGCGCACCTTGCCGAAGTGACCGCACCGCCAAATATAACGAGCTTTTACGCATCGAGGAATGGTTGGGTAAGGCCGCACTGTATGCTGGGCGCAACGCTTTACGCACAGCGAACATAAAATAATGTTCATGATGCAGGCGCTGCATTTTTTACTGTAAAGATTCCACGTAACCTGTTAGAAAATAAAGCTTATCGATGGGCGCATGTTCACTCGTTGAACGCGGGGCCATGATAAGCTTTTAACACTTTGTTTTTAATGAATAAATAAGCGTGGCGATCGAATACCGCATTGTGCATAGACAGAGTCGGGAAAGCGGCTGGTTTATCAAGCCTGTGGTGATCGCATGCGCACTTTTTTATCTTAGCTTTCATGTGTTCCATGGTGAACGCGGCCTCTATTCGCTGTGGCGCGAGCAGCGTGAATATGCCTTGTTGCAGCAAGAATTAGCAAACACCCAAGCCACGCGCGAAACGCTGGAGCGCCGCGTTGCAGGCCTGCGCGACAGCTCGCTTGACCGCGACCTGCTCGATGAACAATTGCGCCGTATGCTTGGCATGGCAGGGCATGGCGAAATTGTGTTGCTAGGTAAATAGCAATCATCCGTGGTTGGCGACAATAGTCATTAAACTATGCTGCAGCGCACTATAAGTCGCGGAAATCCTTATATTTCTGCTTGTGCTTCGCCTGCACATCAGTAAAAGGTGCAAGTCAAAATAAGTAATGATGATGGGGAGATAGTATGGCGACTGCATCTGCAAAAAAGCCTGCTTCGAAATCTGAGGCCACGAGCGTAGTAGATAAGGCCGCGTTGCCCAAAGCGGCGCTGCTGAAAATGTATCAGGAAATGCTGCTCATTCGCCGCTTCGAAGAAAAGGCCGGCCAACTTTATGGCATGGGGCTTATTGGCGGATTCTGCCATCTCTACATTGGCCAGGAAGCCGTGGTAACCGGCATGCAAGCTGCCGCCAAGCAGGGCGATGCGGTGATTACTACCTACCGCGACCACGCACACATGCTTGCGTGCGGCATGGACCCTAAAGGCATTATGGCCGAGCTTACCGGTCGCAGCGGCGGCTTTTCCAAGGGCAAGGGCGGTTCAATGCACATGTTCTCAGTGGAGAAGAAATTTTACGGTGGCCACGGTATCGTGGGCGCCAACGTGCCGTTGGGTGCTGGCCTTGCATTCGCTCAGAAATACCAAGGTACCGACAATTTAACGATGGTGTATTTCGGTGATGGTGCCGCCAACCAAGGGCAGGTGTATGAGGCGTTTAACATGGCCTCGCTGTGGCAATTGCCGGTGATTTTTATTATCGAAAACAACGAATACGCCATGGGCACCAGCACCAAGCGCCACGCGGCCGATACGCATTTGTATAAGCGCGGCGAAGCCTTCGCGATCCCCGGTGTGCAGGTGAATGGCATGAATGTGCTTGATGTATACGATGCGGCCACGAAGGTGATTGCCCACGTGCGCAGCGGCAAAGGCCCCATGCTGATGGAAATTAAAACCTACCGTTATCGTGGCCACTCGATGTCAGACCCGGCGAAATACCGCACCAAAGAAGAAGTCGAAGATTACAAAGAAAACCGCGACCCGATTAACACCTTCCGTAAATATCTCGAAGCAAACGGCATCGCCAACGAAGCCGCCTTCAAGAAAATTGAAGATGAAGTGAAGGCCGTAGTGAACGAAGCCGCCGAATTTGCCAAAGAATCACCCGAGCCAGAAGTTGCCGAACTCTGGACCGATGTGCTGAGCGTATAGGAGAAGCCCCATGCCAATGATGACTGTTCGTGATGCCCTGCGTGATGCCATGGCCGAAGAAATGCGCCGCGATGGCGATGTGTTCGTGATGGGTGAAGAAGTCGCCGAATATCAGGGTGCCTATAAAGTAACGCAAGGCTTGTTGCAGGAATTTGGCGACAAGCGCGTGATTGATACCCCCATCACCGAACATGGGTTTGCAGGCCTTGCGGTCGGCGCAGCCTTTGGTGGGTTAAAGCCAGTGGTAGAATTTATGACATGGAACTTTGCCATGCAGGCGATTGATCAAATCATCAACTCGGCCGCTAAAACACTGTATATGTCAGGTGGCCAGGTGAAATCACCCATGGTGTTTCGTGGCCCGAATGGTGCCGCTTCGCGCGTGGCTGCCCAGCACTCGCAGTGCTATGCCAGCTGGTATGCGCATTGCCCCGGTCTGAAAGTGGTGGCGCCGTATTGCGCCGCCGATGCGAAGGGGTTGCTGAAATCCGCCATTCGTGATCCGAACCCTGTGGTGTTCCTCGAAAATGAAATTACCTACGGTTGGCAATTTGAAGTGCCCGAAGGCGAACATTTGGTGCCGCTGGGCAAGGCACTGGTGCGCCGCCCCGGTAAAGATGTTACCATTGTGGCCTTCAGCATTTGTGTAAAATACGCCCTCGATGCCGCCGAAAAATTGAAAGCCGAAGGCATCGACGCCGAGGTGATCGATTTGCGTACGCTGCGCCCACTCGATAAACAGGCCATCATCGATTCAGTACGCAAAACTCATCGCCTTGTTTCGGTAGAGGAAGGCTGGCCAGTGGCAGGTATTGGTTCGGAAATCGCGGCGATTGCGATGGAAGAATTATTCGACGAGCTCGATGCACCAATGGTGCGCGTAACCGGCAAAGATATTCCACTGCCATACGCGGCGAATCTCGAAAAGCTGGCATTGCCCTCTGTTGATGATGTCGTGGCCGCCGCACGTGAAGTGTGCGCGCCGCTTGGCAAAGCCGCGTAGGAGTGAAAATGCGCCTCTCCATTGTGATTGCTTCGTTATGGTTTGCATCTGCTGCGCATGCACAAGAGATGCAACCCATCCGCACCATCACGGTGAACGGCATAGCCGAACAGAAAATTGTACCCGACGAAGCGCATGTAACAGTTAATCTCAATGCCTCGAATATGAAGATGCCGGTAGCAAAAGCGGCACATGATGCGAAGCTGAAAAAGCTGATGGCGATTACAAGTGACTACGATATCGATGCCAAAAAAGTGGCCACGCAATCTTCGAGTGTGCAGCCGATCTATCGCTATGTGAACAATCCCGCTACAGGTCAGGGCGAGCAAAAATTTGAAGGCTACCGCGTGCAATCCAGCTTAGACATCACGGTCGCTGACACCGCAGTATTAGGCGATTTGATGGAAGCCCTCATGCAAGCAGGTTTCGAAAAAGAGGGGAACCCCGAATGGGGCCAGCTTATTGGTATGTATTATGCCATTTCCAACCCCAATGCTGTTCGCGAACAAATGCTGATTACCGCCATTGCGAACGCCAAACTGAAAGCCACGCGTATGGCCGCTGCCGCCGATGCGCGCCTGAAGCGTGTGTTTCAAATAAGCGAAGGCAGTGTTTCGAACTTTAACCCACGCCCCATGCCTATGATGGCGATGATGGAATCGGCGAAAATGTCGTCTGATGCCGCGATTGCACCGCCTGCGGGCGAACAACAAGTGAATTCGAATGTAACTGTAACGTATGAAATTGAGTAAATCTCAGTGATAGTAAAAAATGAGCATCTACTTAGTATGCAGATTCTAAATATAGATTGGACGATTTTACTCCTTATTCCGCTTGTTGTTTTTTATTTTTTACCAGTCATTGTTGCTAGAATTGGAAAGCATTCTAATATTAAACCAGTATTTATCGTAAATCTTGTTTTTGGTTGGACATTCGTTGGCTGGATTGCTGCTATCTTCTGGGCTTTAATGGACTTACCAAAAAAGAAAAACTAAAGGAATTTTTATGCCTATCGAAATTACCATGCCCGCACTTTCGCCCACCATGACCGAGGGCAACCTCGCCAAATGGGTAAAAAAAGAAGGCGATAAAATTAAAGCCGGTGATGTGATTGCCGAAATCGAAACCGATAAAGCCACCATGGAAGTGGAAGCCGTAGATGCTGGCACGCTTGGCAAAATCGTGATTGCCGCAGGCACCGAAGGTGTAAAGGTCAATGCCGTTATCGCGTTATTGCTCGAAGATGGCGAAGATAAAAAAGCGCTCGATGCGTGGAAGCCAAAGGCAGCCCCCGCTGCTGAAGCTGCGCCTGCTGCCGCTGCAAGCACTGCAGCAACATCGCCGGCGCCTGCTGCATCGGCAGCCGCCCCAGCAGCACCTGTTGCAGTGGCAAGTAAAGCGCCAGCGGCACCAGCCGCACCAGCAAAGGGAGTTGCCAATTCTGGTGGCCGCGCCAAAGCCTCGCCGCTTGCCAAGCGCATCGCTGCCAAAGAAGGCATTAACGTGGCCGATGTGCTGGGCACAGGCCCAGGCGGGCGCGTGGTGCGTGCCGATGTGGAATTGGCGCTGAAATCGGGCGGCGGTAGCCGTGGTGGCGCGGTGCGCCGCAACCCCGACGAGTTTTATCAGGTACCGCATTCCGGCATGCGCAAAGTGATTGCGCGCCGCTTGCTTGAAAGCAAACAGCAAGTGCCGCATTTCTATTTAACGGTAGAAATTGAGCTGGATGCGATGATGGAAATGCGCCAGCAACTGAACGATCATGCCGCCGCTAAAGCTGGCAAAGAAGGCAAGCCTGCCTATAAGCTTTCGGTGAATGACTTCGTAATCAAGGCTGTGGGCCTTGCGATGCGCGATAAGCCCGAATGCAATGTTAGTTGGTATGACGATGCGATGATTCAATACACCAATATCGATATTTCGGTGGCGGTGGCAACACCGGGGGGCCTCATTACTCCGATTGTGCGCAACGCCGATCAAAAATCACTGCCACAGATTTCTAACGAAATGAAAGATCTGGCCGCGCGTGCACGCGATAATAAACTGAAGCCCGAAGAATTTCAGGGCGGAGGTTTCAGCATTTCAAACCTCGGCATGTATGGTGTGAAGACCTTCCAGGCGATTATCAACCCGCCGCAAGCATGCATCTTAGCAGTAGGTGCCGGTGAAGAAGT
>JBILFK010000007.1:0-22717 GCA_044351685.1 Rickettsiales bacterium
ATTTTAGCGCTGATGCAGCGTGAAGATTTGGGCACCGATTATCTCGAAAAACGCAGTGACTATTTCGAGAAGGTCACCTGCGATGATGTGAACCGCGTGGCCAAAAAACTGCTGGATCCGGCGCAGATAGTGTTCAGCGTTTCTGGTGGCGCAGCGGGTGACACTACCCCATGAGCGCGCCGTTGAAGCACGTTGTATCCGCACCCGAAGATTGGCAATGCGACATGCGCTTTATGCGCACGCATCTGGCGCCTTCGGTGCAACAAAAGACAGCACAATTATTGCGCGATACCCCGGCCATGCAGGCGCGGGTTGCAGCATTGTTTGCTGCACAGCCCTTGATAGACGCCTACGATGCTTCGGTGCACGCACACATGATGGCGCATGTGCAGGCCTTGCAGCACACACACGATACACTGGTGGTGATTGGCACGGGCGGCGCAAGCCTTGGTGCGCAGGCGCTTTGCGCACTCGCCGATGACCCTGCGCGGGTGCTGTTCCTTGAAAATTGTGATCCGCATAGCATGGCGCAATTTTTTGCACGGCTTTCGCCAGCGCGCACAGCGTGGCTGATTATTAGTAAATCGGGCGAAACGGTGGAAACACTTGCTGCATCATTGGCGCTTGAAGCATGGCTTGCTGCCTGCAGCGAAACACTTGGGACGCATGTGCGTGTGATGACATCGCCCGGCGCGCGCCCGCTGCGCTTGTGGGCCGAGCATCATGCGATTGCAGTGCTCGAACATCCCCCGCAACTGGGTGGGCGGTTTTCGGTTTTTTCGCCGGTGGGGTTCATGCCTGCGGCGTTTGCTGGGCTTGATGTACGCGCATTGCACGAAGCAGCAAAAGCCAGCCTTAAAAGCGCGCCACAAGACGGCCACGAAGTTGCGGCGATGTTTGCGGCCAGCATTCCCGAACAACCGGTGCATGTGGTGATGGCCTATGCCGATCGTCTGCGCCCTTACACGCAGTGGTATAAACAGCTTTGGGCAGAATCGCTGGGTAAAAATGGCCGTGGCCCCACCCCGATGACCGCGATTGGTGCGATCGATCAGCATAGCCAGCTGCAATTATTTCTGGATGGCCCGCACGATAAATGCTTCACCGTGATCGTGCCCGAAGATACCGGCACGCCACTGCATTTAGCGGCTCCTAGTGTGCTGGGCATGCAGTATTTGCACAACCACAGCATGCAAGATGTCATGCGCGAAACGGCAGCCGCCACCATTGCAACACTGGCCGAACACCGCGTGCCGCTGCGCGTGCTGCGCGGTGCGCTTACCCCAACCACACTTGCTAGCCTGATGATGCGCACCTTGTGCGAAACGCTGATGGTGGCGGCCTATTTAGATATCGACCCCTATTCGCAACCCGCTGTGGAATCGGGAAAAATACGCACGCGTAACGCGCTTGCTGGCGAGGCGCCCCATGGCTGAGATTCGTCGGCTGCCGCAAAATCTGGTGAATCAGATTGCCGCTGGCGAAGTGATCGAGCGACCAGCTTCGGTGGTAAAAGAGCTGGTGGAAAACGCCATTGATGCGGGCGCGACGCGCATTGAAATCACGCTGGAACAGGGCGGTATTTCGCTGATTCAGGTGCGCGATAATGGCTGCGGCATGTTACCCGAACACATGCTGCTGGCGATGGAACGCCACGCCACTTCAAAATTACCCGACGACGATTTACTGGCAATTTACCATTTAGGTTTTCGTGGCGAGGCGCTGCCTTCGATTGGTTCGGTGGCAAAGTTGCGCATGATAAGCCGTGC
Organism: Rickettsiales bacterium; assembly: GCA_044351685.1. Classification (GTDB taxonomy): domain Bacteria; phylum Pseudomonadota; class Alphaproteobacteria; order Rickettsiales; family UBA3002; genus JALHRI01. The sequence goes on from JBILFK010000007.1 coordinate 1,770, forward strand.
ACGTGGCGCAAACGATGCTTGGCAATGCGACATTGATGCCGGAACAATCAGCCCGCTCATGCCTGCCTCGCTTGCTGAAAGCGGCACGCTGATGGAAGTGCGCGATTTATTTTATGTGATCCCCGCGCGCCTGAAATTTTTGAAAGCCGAACGCACCGAGCTGGCGCATACGATTGATATTATCGAGCGCTTGGCGATGGCGCACCCTGATATTCGCTTTAAGCTTCGCCACGCCGATAAAGTGCTGCGCGATTTTGCGGTAACCACCGAAGATTTTTTAGAAGCGCATCGCGCGCGGCTTGAACAGGCGCTTGGGCAAGGGTTTGGCGCCAATAGCGTGGCTGTGGATGCCACGCGTGAAGGCCTGCGCGTTAGTGGGTTTGCCGGGCTTCCCACCTATCACCGTGCTACCAGCGCTGGGCAGTTTTTATTTGTGAACCGCAGGCCTGTGCGCGACCGCATGCTTCTTGGCATTATTCGCGCTGCCTACCAAGATGTGTTAGCGCGTGAGCGCCACCCGGTGGTGGCGTTATTTTTGGAAGTGCCCACCGATCAGGTAGATGTGAACGTGCATCCGGCGAAAGCCGAAGTGCGCTTTCGTGAAAATCAACTCGTGCGCGGCTTGCTGCTGGGGGCGCTGAAAGCGGCACTTGCTAGTGTGTCGCAGCGCGCCACGACCACCACGGCCGAGGCAGCACTCGAAGCCTTCCATGTGCCACAGTATTACACACCGCCGCCTGCGCATTATGCGGCATCGCCCATGGCGTCTTCGGCGCTTGCTGAACCTGCACTAAATTTTATGGCGTTTCCGCCGCAAACGCGCAATGTTGCGCCATCGCCCGCTGAAATCCCTTCGCTGCGTGAATACCCGCTGGGCGCGGCGGTAGCGCAAATTCATCAAACCTATATTGTCGCTGAAACGCGTGATGGGTTGTTAATCGTCGATCAGCATGCCGCGCATGAACGGTTGATGTATGAACAGATGAAAGCGCAACTTACCGCCGATGGCGCAGCCAAACAAATGCTGCTGATACCGGTGATGGTAGAGTTAAGCGAAGAATCATGCGCGCGCCTGCTTTCGCGCCGCGATGAATGGGAAAAACTGGGGCTGGTGTTGGAATCTTTTGGTGCGCGCACGGTGGTGGTGCGCGAAGTGCCGGCACTGCTTGGTGAAGTGGATGCCGCCAAGCTGGTAGAAGATGTGGCCGATGATATGGCGCTTTACGAAGATGGGCTTACCCTGCACGATAAACTTGAAGCGGTTTTAAGCCGCATGGCGTGCCACGGTTCGGTGCGCGCAGGGCGTAGCCTGAACCTTGCTGAAATGAATGCGTTGCTGCGGCACATGGAGCGCACACCCTATAGCGGCCAGTGTAATCATGGGCGGCCAACCTATGTGGCGCTTGATAAGCGCGATATCGAAAAACTGTTTGGGCGCCGCTGATGGTGATGGGCATTTACAGTATCGCCATTATTCTTTCGTGCGGCATCTTAAGCATCGTGATGCTGCTGATGGTGCGCCCGGTATGGAAACTGCTCTATGTTTCCACGCAGGATGCACCGCCCTATGCGCGTATTGTGGTGTGGGTGGCGCTTGGGTTTTTGCAGGTGGTGGGCTTTCCGTTTCATGCTTGGTGCGCAGCGCTGGTTGCCAGCCTGATAGGTAATCGCCTGTGGCGCGATACGTTGTCGGGCGAAGTCTGGTGGCTGATATTTGGGGTATTTGCGCTTGCCGCGCTTGCGGTGTTGGCATTGCAAATGCCGTTTTATTTGGCGGTAGAACTTGGCATTTTGGCCGCTGCGGCGCTTGCGCCTGCATTGCTGCAGCACGCCCGCTACCCGCTGCCGGCAGATATGGCCAGCGTTCAGGCGCTTGCTATTTGCTTTGGCGTTGTGGCATATTCCGCTTCCGTATAAATGCCAGAAAGAACCGCTATGCGTCGCATCTTACCGTCACAGAATATGGTGGCGATTGTCCATGACTCTGCCATGGCGGCGCTGAGTTTTGCTGTGGCGCTGTATCTGCGACTGGCCGAAGATACGTTACCGCACACGCGCGACTATCTTTACCCTGGCATGGCTGCATTTACGCTGATTCTGCTCGGGTTCATGCTCTATTTCCGCACTTACCGCAGGGTGTGGCGCTATACCTCGCTGAACGATTTGCTGGCGATTGCCAAAGCCGGAACCTTTGCCTTGGTGGCGTTTTATTTTGGCATGTTTGCGATTACCCGGCTTGAAATGTTGCCGCGCTCGGTGCCGTTTATTCACTGGATGACGCTGATGGTGTTTTTAACTGGTGGCCGCGTGTTGTGGCGCTTGCTGAACGATCGCTGGCTCTATGAACGCGTGATGGGCCGCAGTGGCCATAAGGTGCCGGTGCTGCTAGTGGGTGCCACTGCCGAGGCGGAAACCTTTATTCGTGAAACCACGCGCAACCCGCAATTTCCCTACCGTGTAGCGGGGTTGATTGACGATGATACGCGCAAGCATGGCCGCGAAATTCATGGTGCACGCATTTATGGTAGCAGCGAAGAACTTGCCTATATTCTGCGCAAGCTGGCGCGCAAGGGGCGTATGCCGCAACGCCTGGTGCTGAGCGATGCGAATTTTAACAGCAAAAAACTCGAAGCTATGCTGGAGGTTGCCGAAAGTTTCAGCCTTACCCTTAGCCGCTTGCCACGCTTAAGCGAACTGCAACGTGATGGTGAATACGATATTCGCCCGGTGGCGGTTGAAGATATTTTGGGCCGCGCGCAAACCGTGCTGGATCGCAGCGCGATGGAGCAATTTGTATGCGGTAAGCGCGTACTGATTACGGGCGCGGGTGGCTCGATTGGCAGCGAGCTGGTGCGCCAAGTGGCGCAGTATGCCCCCGCACATCTGGTGCTGTATGAGCTTTGCGAATTTAACCTCTATGAAATTGACCGCGAGTTGCACAACCAGCACCCCGATATGCCGCGCACTGCGATTATTGGCGATGTGCGTGATGCGGTGCAGTTTTCGCGCTGCATGCAGCAATTTCAGCCGGAAATCGTGTTTCACGCGGCGGCGATTAAGCATGTGCCACTTTCCGAAAGCAACCCCGACCAAGCAGTGCTGACCAATGTGCTGGGTAGCAAAATTGTTGCCGATGCCTGCGTTCAGCATGCAGTTGCAGCGATGGTACAAATTTCGACCGATAAAGCAGTGAACCCCACCAGCGTGATGGGTGCCAGCAAACGCGTGGCGGAAATTTATACGCAAACGCTCGGGCAGGATGGTTGCGCCACACGCTTTATTACGGTGCGTTTTGGCAATGTGCTTGGCTCGGCGGGTTCGGTGGTGCCGCTGTTTCAGGAACAGCTTGCCAAGGGTGGGCCGATTACCGTGACGCACCCCGAGATGATACGCTATTTCATGACCATTCGCGAGGCCGTGCAGTTGGTGTTGCAATCGGCGCTGCAGGGAATGGAAGTGGCCGACCATGCGCCGATTTATGTGCTGGATATGGGTGAGCCGATAAAAATTCTTGATCTGGCGCTACAAATGATCCGGCTTGCCGGGCTGCGACCGAATATTGATATTCCGATTACCTTTACCGGACTTCGCCCGGGTGAAAAACTGTTTGAAGAATTATTCCACGATGCTGAAAACTTTATGGAAACACCGCATGCCTCGATTCGACAGGCGCGTGCGCGTTCGGTGGATAGATTGCTGACACTGAGCGCGATTGCGCGGCTGGTCGATGCAGCGCGCACTGCCGATAGCCATGCCATTCGTGCGTGTTTGCTGGCGCTGGTTCCCGAATCACAGCTTGGCACCCCTGAATCAACCCACGAGGCCGCTTAATGAAAAAACGCTACGCACTGCTTTCGGTTTCCGACAAAACGGGCCTCAGTGAATTTGCCAACACGCTTGCTGCACGTGGCTTCACGCTGCTTTCCACCGGTGGTACGGCGCAGCATTTGCGCGCAGCAGGGCTAGAGGTGATGGATGTAAGCGATATTACCGCCTTCCCCGAAATGATGGAGGGGCGCGTAAAAACCCTACACCCGATGGTGCATGGCGGCCTGCTTGCCAAGCGCGATAGCGACGCACATTTGGAAGCCATGCACACGCACGCGATTCCCGATATTCGTGTGCTGGTGGTGAATCTTTATCCGTTTGCGGCAACGCTTGCGAAAACCGATGATGTAGCCTCGCTGATTGAACAGATTGATGTGGGTGGCCCCACCATGCTGCGTGCAGCCGCAAAAAACCACGCACATATCACGGTGGTGTGTGACCCTGCAGATTATGCGCGGGTAGGGGAAGCGCTTGCCACAGGCGATGCATCGCTTGCACTGAAGCGCGAGCTTGCGGCCAAAGTATTCGCGCATACGGCCAGCTACGATACATTGATTGCTACGTGGATGGCGCAGCAATCGCCTGATTATTTTCCCGCTGCATTGCTCGATGCGACCTGCATGCAGATACTTTCGTATGGCGAAAACCCACACCAGAAGGCCGCGCTTTATCAGCGTAGCGCCGCCAGTGGCGGCATAGCGCACGCCACCCAACTACACGGCAAAGCGTTAAGCTACAACAACCTGCAAGATGGTGACGCGGCATGGAATATGGTGGCCGCGCACACGATGCCGACGGTGGCGATCATTAAACACATGAACCCGTGCGGCGTGGCGCAGGGCGCAAGCGCTACCGAAGCATTCAGCAAAGCGCTCGCCGGTGACCCGGTGAGTGCGTTTGGTGGGGTGCTGGCGTGCAATGTGCCGGTGGATGCGGCGATGGTGCAAGCGATTGGTAGTTTGTTTTTAGAAGTGCTGATTGCCCCAATTTTTGAAGAAGAGGCATTGGCAACGCTGCGCGAAAAAAAGAAAAACCTGCGCTTACTGAAAATTGCCCCTGAGCATAGCCGAAGCCCGCTTGCCACCTTGCGCCTGCGCGCGATCAGTGGCGGCTATTTGCTGCAAACTGCCGATGGTGACGCGACCGATGCACCAAGCTGGCAATCGGTGACCACGCAGCAAGCGGTGGTAAACAGCGAAACGCATTTTGCATGGCAGGTGTGCAAACATGTGGCATCGAACGCGATTGTGCTGGTAAAGAATGGTGCCACCATTGGCATTGGTGCCGGGCAAATGAGCCGTGTGGATGCGGTGCGCATCGCGATAGAAAAGGCGCGCTCGCATGGGCACGATACGCGCGGTGCTATCCTCGCATCGGATGCGTTTTTCCCGTTCGCCGATAATGTGGCGCTTGCCGCAGAAGCTGGGATTGCCACCATTATTCAGCCCGGCGGTTCGGTGCGCGACGCAGAAGTGATCGATGCAGCAAACGCTGCAGGCATTGCCATGCTGTTTACCAGCAGGCGGCACTTTCGGCATTAAAGAAATTTACGCGGAAACCAACCACTGCACGTTACGCAGCGCAACCAGCAGCATGGCATCGTCGAACATTTCTTTGGTTTCCAGGCTTTCAAGTGTCTGTATGTAGCGTGTGCAATGATCGTTATGCGCACTACGCCACTGCGAAAGAACATCATCGTGGCTATTGTTTTGCTGCGCCGCGTATAGCAGAATTTGCAGCGTTAAGCGCTGCTGCGCCTGATAAAGTTCGCTGATCGCCGCCTGATGCGCGATGCGCTGCCAGCTGCTGCTACTCGGCATAGCCTCCACACGCAGACGCAATGCATCGAGTTTGAACATATCGCTGATCTGCCAGTAAAGCTGCGCCACGGTTTCGGTTGCGGCACCGGATTTTTCGGCGGCTTCAATGATATCGCACGCAGAAGCAAGGCTTATAAGGCTGGTCATGCGGCTTGCGAGTTCCTCGTTGAGCATGTCGTGGCCAACATCGTGTTCCGATGTTTCCTGCAATAGCTGCATCACATAATCGCGCAGGCTGGCGACACCGGGTGCAAAGCGTGCAAGCTCGCGCTCTACGCCGAATCCGCGTGGTAAATGGTTGGCGCACCAGCGCAGCATATGCGCTGAAAATTCTTGCAATTGCCAGAATAGTTTTACCTGAAACATCGCGTGCACCTGACCTTCGAGTGCTTCGACATGGCGCCAATATTCTGGCAGATCAAAGAGCTGTTCCACGAAGCGATAGGCTTGCGCTAATTGCAGCATGCTGAAGCCGGTTTCTTCGGCTAAGCGGTGCGGCGTGGTGATGCCCAACCGGTTCACCATGCGGTTGGTGTAGCAGGTGGCCAGAATTTCGCGTTTTAGAGGGTGTGCCAGCAAGGCGCTGCGGTAGGCATCGTGCATCGGTTCGGGGAAGTATTCGGTCAGCAGCGCGGAATCATCTTCGGCGCGCAGCGCAGCATCGGCTTTTAGTTCACGCGCAATCACCATTTTGCTGTAGGCCAGCAGCACCGAAAGTTCGGGGCGGGTGAGTTCGAGCTTTTGTTTTTGCATTTCTGCGAGTGCTGCATCATCCGGCAAAAATTCTACTGCGCGGTTCAGCAACCCACGCTGTTCCAGTTGCCGCATTAATTGTGCGAACGATTCCAGATCGCCGCTGAGTTCGGCAATCGTTAGTGCCTGTGTTTGCAGGCGGTTATCTTCGAGCACCAGATGCGCGACTTCGGAAGTCATATCGCGCAGTAACTGGTCGCGCGCGTCGCGCGTAATATCGGTGCCGGTGAAGGCAATTTTTATATTCACCTCATGGTCCGAACAATCCACACCCGCAGAGTTATCGATCGCATCGGTATTGATGCGCCCACCGGTGCGTGCATATTCAATGCGCCCGCGCTGCGTGAAGCCAAGATTGCCGCCTTCGCCCACCACCAGACAGCGCAGCGATTTGCCATCTACGCGTAGGGCGTTATTGCTGCGATCGCCGACATCGTCGTGGCTTTCGCTTTCGGCTTTCACGTAGGTGCCGATACCGCCATTCCACAACAAATCCACTCGGGCGCGCAGAATTGCCTGAATCACTTCATCGGGGCTGCCGCTTACCATATCGGTGCTGAGTACGCGCCGCGCTTCTTCGCTGAGCGCAATGGATTTCGCGCTGCGTTCATAAATGCCACCGCCTTTGGAAATGAGTGCGGCGTTATAATCGCTCCACTGGCTGCGCGGTAGCGCGAACAGACGTGCGCGCTCTTCGAATGCGGCTTCGGCATCGGGCGTGGGGTCGATAAAAATATGCATGTGGTTGAACGCTGCAACCAAGCGGTATTGGCGGCTTAGCAGCAAGCCGTTACCAAACACGTCGCCCGACATATCGCCAATGCCCACTGCAGTGAAGGGTTCGGTCATCACGTCGCGACCCATTTCGCGGAAGTGACGCGCCACACTGACCCACGCACCGCGTGCGGTAATGGCCATGGCTTTGTGATCGTAACCAACAGAACCGCCCGAAGCGAACGCATCGCCAAGCCAGAAGCCGTAATCAGCGGCCACACCATTAGCAATATCCGAGAAGCTGGCAGTGCCTTTATCGGCCGCCACCACCAGATACGGATCATCATCGTCGTGGCGCACCACATCGGCAGGCGGCACCACTGAACCCACCACAATATTATCGGTAAGATCAAGCAGCCCGCACAGGAAAGTTTTGTAGCAGGCAATGCCTTCTTGCTGCAACGCATCGCGCCCAGCTGGTGCCTGGCGCAGCACAAAGCCACCTTTGGCGCCGCTTGGCACGATCACCGCGTTTTTAACGGTTTGGGCTTTCACTAGCCCTAAAATTTCGGTGCGGAAATCTTCCGGCCTGTCTGACCAGCGCAGGCCACCGCGTGCCACACGATCGCCGCGCAAATGAATACCCTCGACGCGTGGTGAGGTGACAAAAATTTCAGCAAACGGTACGGGCAGCGGCAGTTCGGGAACTTCGCGTGAGCGCAGCTTGAACGATAGGTAAGGCTTGGGGTTGCCATCGGCCGCTGTCTGATAAAAATTGGTGCGCAATGTTGCCATGATTACCGCCATGATACGGCGCAAAATACGGTCTTCGGTCAGGTTGCTGACCTCTTCGCAGGCGGCTACGATTTGTGCGCGCAGGGCGGCCATTTTTTCATCGCGTCCGGTGGCTTCTGGTGCGAAGCGTGCATGGAAAAGTTCGGCCAGTAGTGCGGCAATACGCGGATGCATGGTCAGCACCTGCATGACGTAACCGGTGCGGTAGCTAATGCCTGCCTGCTGCAGGTAGCGCACATAGCCACGCAAAATTTCGATGTCGCGCCAGCGAAGCGGGGTGGTGAATACCAGCGCGTTCAGTGCATCATTTGCGCAGGCTTTCTGCCAGACACGCACCAGCGCTTCTTCCATGCGCGCTTTATTTTCTGAAAGTTCCGGAACATCGCCAGTTTTTAAGCTGAGTGCAAAATCGCGCAGCAATAAGGGAACGCTGCCTTTAGGGTTTACGGCGTAGGGCGTGGCGTTGCGCACTTCAAATCCCATATGCTCAAGCATGGGCAGAATTTCAGAAAGCGACGCATTCAGATCGGTGGTGTAGCATTTCAGGTGAATGGCGCTTGCGGCTTCGCCCGGGCGCTTGAACAGTTCTAACTCAAGGCCGCTACCATTCAGGCAGGCTTCCATTTTTAAAATATCATGCACAGCACCCGCAGCCGGGTTTTGCATGAGGTAGGCATTATCAAATGCGGCGCTGTATTTGCCTGCCAAATGCTCGCCTTCGGCTTCGCCAACGGTGGTAATTAGTGCATCGCGCAGTGCATCTTCCCAGACATTCACCAACGCTGAAATTTTTTCTTCGATGCCCGGTACATACACGGCCGCGACATCGATGCTGGGTTTGTTGATGAATAAATGCAAACGCGCCAGCGGCGAATCTGTGATATGGGTATAAAAATTATGCACCTGACCGCCGTAGGTTTTTTCTAGAATACGGGTGATCTGCTCGCGTACGGTGGTGGAAAAACGATCACGCGGCACATAAATGAGCGCGCTGATAAAGCGATCGAACGGATCCATGCGCGGGAATACTTTGACCTGCGGGTAGGATTCTGCCGTGAGCACACCCATGCCAATAGCAAAGAGCTGTTCGACACTGGTTTGGAAAATTTCATCGCGCGGTAAGAATTCGAGAATGGTTTTAAGCGCCTTGCCCGAATGGCTGACAGGGTCGTAGCCGGCCTGATGCAGCACTTGGGCAATTTTTTCACGCACGAACGGAATTTCTACCGCGCTCTGATAATAGACGTTCGAGGTAAACAGGCCAAGCAGGCGCACTTCGCCGATGAAGCTGCCATCGTCGCGCACTTGCCGAAGCGCAATATAATCCATCGCCACACTGCGATGCACGAGCGACATGCTGGTGGCCTTGCTGATATTGATAAACGCCAAAGAAGAGGTGGGAAGCGGCGAGGTTTCAATGCCGGCTTCCGCATCGAGCAGGCGATACACGCCCCAGCTGCGTGCAGTATCTTTTTCGAGCACGACATCATGTGCATGTTCGGCTTTGGTATAATAGCTGACGCCAAGAAACACAAAATTCCGATGCCGGAGCCATACTAAAAAATCATGGATTTCTTTTTCATGCAGTGCCCGCTCGTTTTCATGTGAGGCATCTGGCGAGAAATGTTCCTGCACGCGCTTTAACTCGCCGTCCATCGCTTTCCAATCGGTCACCGCGGCGCGCACATGCGCAAGCGTTTCTTTGAGTTCGCGGCGCAGATCACCGGCATCGCATTGCGGGGGTAGCGGCGAGATTTCCACATAAATCAGCGATTCACGCGCCGCGTCGGCACGCAAATCATCGTTCATACTGATATCGGTAAGCTGGCCTTTTTTATCGCGCTTCACGGCCAGAATGGGGTGCAGCAAAATATGCATGCGCAGCCCAAGCCGTTGTAGCATGGCAGAAATCGAATCCACCAGAAATGGCATATCGGGATTTAAAATCACTAAGCGCACACGCTGCGACGAAACGCCATCGACGAGTAATGTAGCGGTTTCGATATGGATACGACTATCGTCGCCCACGCGTTCGAGCACGTGGCTATAGCAGAAGCGGGCAATTTCAAGTGCGCGCGCTGGGGCGAACTGCTCCAGCATATCGACCATGAGCTTATCGTAGAACACCTGCACAAAGCGCGATTCTTGCGCGGCAAGCGATTTTTCCTGCGATAAAATATCTTCCAGCAACTGCTGGTGGCGCGATGCGTAATGTGGCGACACGTGACCCTCTTATTATATAGTCATTTCACTTAAGAATTTCCTATAGCTGCAAAGTTCACCTTTTTGCGCTTCCGCTACGCATGTACCAAAATGTACATTTGCGTTGCGGTTCTCAAAAGGCGAGCTTTTCGCCGGATAGGAAATTCTTAATTAAAACGACTATAACAACCATTCCCTGCGCTTTTTCCATACGGACTCTCGCAGAAAACGCAATGTAAAACGATGCTGCACTGCAGCGCAATTTATCCGGATAGTTGCTCGATATGATCCCAGAAACGTGCCGCCAGATTATGCCCATAAAGCCCTTGCGACGCTCGCAGGCCGGTGGGCGAGGTGACATTGATTTCTGTGAGTGTGTCGCCAATGACATCGATGCCGGCGAAAAATAACCCTTGTTGCTTTAAAAATGGCGCGAGTGCCGCGCAGATTTCTGCCTGTTTGGGGGTGAGTTCGGCCTTTACCGGCGTGCCGCCCACGCGCATATTGGCGCGGATGGAACCGGCATTGGGTTCGCGGCCAAAAATGCTGACGACTTCGCCGTCCATCAGAATAATGCGGCGTTCGCCTTTGGCCACTTCTGGCACAAAGGCCTGCCACATCCAGGCGATGGGGCTTTGTTCGCGGATATGTTCCATAAACACTTCGAGGTTACTATCGCCCGCCTTGAAGCGAAACACGCTATGCCCACCAAACCCATAGAGTGGTTTGGCCACAATATCGCGGTGGGTTTCCATAAAGGCTTCGATTTCACTGCGCACATGGCTGATGAGCGTTGGTGGCAGGAACCGATGAAACTGCAGCGGCGATAATTTTTCTGGCGCGTTGCGAATGCCGCTGGGGTGATTGAAAATGCGCACTTTCGCGGGTAATTGTTCAAGCAGATAGGTCGCCGTCAGATACGCCATATCGTAGGGAGGGTCTTGGCGAATCCACACCACATCGATATCGGCAAGCGGCGTTACGGCGGGTTCACCAAGCGTTAGCCAGGGCGAGGATTGCATATTTACGTGAATTTCGCTGAGCGGGGCTTTGAGTGTGCCCGCGTGCCATGTAAGTTGTGATGGGTGATACCAGAAACATTGGTGGCCACGCGCACACGCTTCTTCGGCAAGCATCAGCGTTGAATCACTTTTGGGATTCAGCCGCTCGGGCGCATCCATTTGGAAGGCAACGCGTAACCCCATGGTGCTAACGCGGCTGGCTGGAAGGCGGCGGAGCGTTATAATCGGAGGCTTGAGGCACGGTGGGCGGCGCAATAGGATCAACCGCGATCTGCAAATGATTCACCACTTTTTTCACACCTTTGGTGAGGCGCGTAACGTTAATCACGCGTTGCATTTCGGCATTATCATGCACGCGGCCCAGCAGGTAGGCAGTGCCGCTTACCACATCGATCGAGTAATTAATCACCCACACATCTTTGGTGATGAATAATCTTCCCTCGAGATTCTTTTTAATCAGCGCATCGTTGGCGTTGTTGAAAAAATCGCTGTTCGGATTCACGATAATTTCGTTAATCACTTCTTGTACACCTTCGACCTTCCATGCTTCGGCTACGGCGCGCTGGGCGGTGGATTCTGCATCGACATTGCCGGTAAGCATCACGCGGGCGTGGCGCACATTAATGGTGACGTTCACGAGCAAATCGTTGGCATCGGCTTCGAGAAAGCGCCGATTCACCGCGCTGTACATGGTCACATCATCGACTTTGCGGCCAGCTGAACGTTCTTCAGCAATGGTGACACCGGTTTCGGTGGCGGCGCCAATCACGGCAGGCACGCAGGCCGAAAGGCACAGCAACAACGCAAGCAATGCAAACGGGTGTTTCATAGGATCCTCTTAGAAGAATGCATGGGGAATATGTCGCGGCCAGATATACCACGCAATCGCCACTACATCAAAGCGGCAAGTGTAAGAAGCCAGCTGTGGGTCGCCTGCAATCACATACTGTGCGGCACGTGCCACACGTTGCTGATTGCGGGGGGTTACGGCAGCCAATGCATCGGCGCGTGTTTGCCGTGCTTTTACCTCGACAAATACCAGCGTGCTTCGGCGGCGTACTACCAGATCAATTTCGCCCACCGGTGTGCGCACGCGCCAGCCCAGCGGCCAATAGCCTTTTAGCAATAAAAACACCAGCGCCAGCCATTCCGCCAGCAGGCCTTTGCGGTAACGTGCGCTGCGCTCAGCCATCGGATTTTAACTGCATTGCCAGCGTATAAAGTTCGCTGCGCGGTTTACCGGTGGCTTTGGCCACTTCGGCTGCGGCTTTGGTGGCGGGCAGACGCGCAAGCGCATCGCGCAGCATGCGTTCGACCAGCGCATCGCTTTGCGCTTCTTCTTGTGTGGCGGCCAGAATAATTACGCATTCACCTTTTACCCGTGCACTGCCGAGCGTTTCGGCAAGCTGAGCAAGTGTGCCGTGATACCAGCTTTCGTGCAGCTTGGTAATTTCGCGCGCCACACTGGCTTCGCGCAGCGGCATGGCGCTAGCTAGCTGCGCCAAGGTTTTGCCTAAGCGGTGCGGCGCTTCATACAGAATACAGGCACAGGGTGTGGCGCTTAACCGGCGGATACTCGCCTGAATTTCCTGCTGTGTTTGCGGTAAAAAACCGGCGAAATAAAAATCATGCCCGGCATGGCCGCTGGCCACCAGTGCTGCAATGGCGGCGCTGGCGCCGGGAATGGGGAATACGTCGTAGCCCGCACTGCGAATTTGTTTTACCAGATGCCCGCCCGGGTCGGAAATAAGTGGTGTGCCCGCATCGGATACCAGCGCAATCGATTCGCCGCTAGCAAGCCGGGTGATAATATCCTGTGTGGCTTCGCGCTCGTTATGGGTGTGGCAGGCGAAACAGCGCGTGGTAATGCCGTAATGGCTCAGCAATTTATGCGTCACGCGGGTATCTTCGCAGGCGATGGCGCTTACTGATTTTAGCACCTCGATGGCGCGAAAACTGATATCGCCCAAATTGCCAATGGGGGTGGCCACCAGATACAGCACGCCCTTGCGAGCGTGGTTGCTTTTTACCTCAGGATGGTTATGTAGTTTACCCATAATGGAGACCTTACCATGCTTCTAGCGCGCCCTATCACAACACGCCACCGCTTTTCCTGCCTTGTGCTGGTGGCCATGGCCTGCCTGCTAAGCGCCTGTTTGCAAAACACGCCGGCACCCGCACCCGCGCGCCAATACGAAACAATTTCGGCGCCCGCCTTCAACAAACCGGCGGTAGGCAAAGTGCAAAGCGCTCAGCCTGTGACGGTGAAGCGCACGGTGAAGGTGGCGATGTTGCTGCCACTTTCAGGGCGCAACGCCGAGCTTGGCCGCGCATTGCAGAATGCCGCGACCATGGCATTGTTTGATCGCTATGCAGCGTTATCACCACAGCTGGCTGCTACCAAAGTCGAGATTTTACCGAAAGATACCGGCGATACCGCCGAATCGGCGCGGAGTGCCGCCGAAGAAGCTGTTGCCGAAGGCGCCGCACTGATGATTGGCCCCATTTTCAGCGATGCGGTGCAGGCGGTAACCCCTGTGGCGCAGCAAGCAGATATTCCGGTGATTAGTTTTTCCAATAACCCCTCGGTGGCCAAACCGGGCGTCTATATTTTTGGGTTTTCGCCTGAAGCGCAAACCGCGCGGGTGATGGAGTTTGCGCTCGAACAATCGCGCGAATATATTGCAGCCATGGTGCCGAACTCGCCCTACGGCAAATCGGTGCTGCAGGCAGCCAACGCTACACTAAGCGCACAAGATCAGGCGCTGGTAGCACAATCGGTGTATGAAGCGCAGGGTGTGGGCATGGATACGGCGATCGATACGCTGATTCCGCCTGGCACATCTCCACGCTTTAACACGCTGTTTTTACCCGAAGGCTCGAATGTTCTGGATACGATTTTGCGCACACTCGATGCGCGTGGGGTGCGCAGCGAACAGCAGGTGCAGTTGCTTGGCACCGGCCTGTGGGATGATGCAGCGCTGATTCGCCGAGTGAATTTGGAAGGTGCGTGGTTTGCTTCGTCGCCACCACGCATGACTAGTGCGTTTGAACAACGCTTCCGTAATACCTATCGTTATGCACCACCACGCATTGCATCGCTTAGTTACGATGCGGTTTCATTGGCAGTAACATTGGCCACCAGTGGCCGCACATTCGATGAAAAAAGCCTGACTCACCCGAGCGGGTTTTCTGGCCCTGCGAATGGTATTTTTCGCTTCCTAAAAAACGGCACCAGCGAGCGTGGCCTTGCGGTGTTGCAGGTGCGTGGCGGCACTTTCGAAGTGCTTTCGCCAGCCCCAACAGCCTTTAAGCAGTAATAAGCGCCGAAGAGAGTTCGCCAGTTAGGTAATTGAGCACCAGCGCGCCTTTGGGTGTGACCAGCAATCGCGCGTTCTGATAGCGCACCAACCCTTCTTGCAGATAATGCTGTAGCTTCGGATGTTGCGGTGAAAGCAGGGCGGCATCGATGCCTTCCTGCGTTAAACGTAAACCCATCAACAGCTGTTCCTCACGCGTTTCGTGGGGCGTAAGTGGCGTGGCTTCTTCGCAGCCATGCCCGTGATTTTGCGTATTCTCCAGCCAGCGTTCGGGCGATTTGAGATTGCGCGTGGCAAGCCGTGCGCCTTCGGTGGTATCGACACGCCCGTGCGCGCCAGGGCCAATGCCCACATAGCTATGGCTGCGCCAATAGGCGAGGTTATGGCGGCTTTCCTGCCCAGCGCTCGCGTGGTTAGAAATTTCATAAGCGGCCATGCCTGCCTGCAGCATGATTTCCTGCGTGCATTCATACATGCGTGCGGCCAATTCTTCTTCGGGAAGGTGAAAGGATTTGGCGACATGGTAGGCATGGTGAAATGCGGTGTTGGGCTCGATCGTTAATTGGTATAGCGATAGATGCCCGCGCGCATAGGCAAGCGCTTCGTGCAATTCTACTTCCCATGCCGCAAGCGTTTGGCCGGGAAGCGCATAGATTAAATCGAACGAATAGCGCGGGAAATATGCTGCGGCGAGCGCAACAGCATCGAGCGCTTCGCGCACATCGTGTTCGCGGCCTAGAAATGCGAGTGACTCGGCGCGCAGCGATTGCACCCCAAGCGATACACGGTTCACGCCGGCCTGCGCCACTTCACGAAAATTTGCCGCCTCGACCGAGGTGGGGTTGGCTTCCATCGTAATCTCGATATCGCTGGATGCTGCCCATAAATGCCGTGCTTCGGCAATCAGCGCGCGCATGGTTTCTGGCGGCATCAGCGATGGTGTACCGCCACCAAAAAAGATGCTGCCTAATGTGTGCTGTGCGGTGTGTGCATGCCAGTAGCGCATTTCAGCGCGCAGCGCTTCACGCCATGCTGCCTGTTCCACCTGCTCGCGCACATGCGAATTAAAATCGCAATACGGGCATTTCTTTTTACAAAACGGCCAGTGAATATAGAGCGCTAAGGGTGTTGGTGCGTGCATATCGCTTTGCTTGGCGCATTTTCTATTGTAAGTCTAGGTTCCATGAAACTCTCTTCTGAAAAAGAAGCCATCATTGGCCTGATGAACGATCGCTACCAGCAGATTCTGCCGATGGAAGCGGAATGGGGCATTCGTTTCAAGGAAGGCGATATGCGCCCGCGTATCGAGCATTTTCACGATGCGGTGCGTGCCTATATGTCGGGCAGTGTCGATATTTACGCAAAACATTCACGGCTTTCAGTGGAACATCTGGCGTTCGATTTAGGGCAGTTGCGGCAAATTCAGGAAAAGCCGCTGGGCACGCTGCATCGGGGTACCGAAAAATCAACCGGCTCGGCGCTGGTAAAATTAGGCTTGCGCGGTGAAGCGCCCCCCAAAACACCACCCTCTTCGGTGCGGCAGGAATTGGTGGCGCAGTATAAAACCTACGCCGTATTTTATGCCGCATTATTTGCCGAAGTGGCCGACCGCAATTTCAAATCGCGGCAAGATGCGCTTGATAACGATGTGGGTGATATCGGTATGATTGAAACCATGCTGCAGCAACTGGCCGCTGGCCAGCTAACGCAAACCGAAGCTCTGCAAGAAAGCCACCATATCGAACGCGACGATTTGCGCGAGCGCATTCAGCAGATGCTTGCCAGCAAAAAACTTACTGCCGCTGAAAAACAGGAAGCGCTTGGTATGATTGGCGGCATCGAGCGTGGCCTGAAAGAGGAAAGCAAAAAACTGGATGCATCGCATACCAGCTATGTGACCGGCCAGTTAGCCGTGTATGAAGAAAACCGCGATATGATCAAAAAAATGGCCGCCAGTGGCCTGAACATGGCCGGCAAATTCCTGCAGCAAGCGGTGAGCACAGCACAGGGCAAGGGTAGAGGGGTTTAGCCCTTACTTCAAAGTCCTTCGGCTTTGCCTCAGTGTACTTTGAAAGTTTTTGTTTCGGCCGAGCACTTGCTGTGCTGGCCTTCACGCCGCTTCGCGTGCTCATGGCTGACTCGCGACGTACTGTCGCTCGATTAACAAAGTGTTTTTTTGAGTAATGCGACGGCAGCAGCCGGAGCCAGCCTTGAGCCGCCGAAGGCGCGCGCCATAGAATTTTCAGGAGAAAATTCTGGGCGCAAACTCTATAATACCTCCCAGATCACCAGCTTGGTTTTGCCGTAGCGGCGTTCGGTTTTCAGTTCGGCGCCGGCAAGTTCGGGAAGGTCGGTGGAGAAAATCATTTCGGTGCTTACAATGGTACCAGCCTCAAGCCAGCCTTGCGCCACCAGGCTTTTATAGATCGGCGCAATGAGGTGATCGTTATAGGGTGGGTCAAGCATGATCAGCTGAAATGGGCTTTTGGCGCGTGGCAAACGCGTGGCGTCGGATACCATGAATTCGCACGCACGATCGGTACCTAAATGTGCCGCATTTTTCTGCGTCAGCGCGATGGCGGTTCGGCTTTGATCGACAAAGCTGCAATGCGCCGCCCCGCGCGATAATGCCTCAAGCCCAAGTGCGCCAGTGCCCGAGCAAATATCGGCCACGCGTTGCTCGCGGATGCAATGGCCAGCAAACTGCCCGTGCATCAGCAAATTAAACAGCGATTCGCGCGTGCGCTCGGAAGTTGGGCGTATCGCATCGTCCTTTGGTGGGGTGAGTTTGCGGCCTTTATATAATCCAGAAATGATACGCATGTGGAATCCTCTGCAACACGGCGATCTGCGGGTAATTTTAGCGTCGCCCTTCGTCCTCGAATGCTCGTGTAGCGCTGCTACACTGCGCTTCTGCGGCGAATGCTCCTAAAAATTCCTCCACACCTCACCCTGTTGCAGAGGATTCCCAGTATCTGTAGCGGTAAAATTGCTACTCACTATCCAGACTTACTTCTCGCACCTCGCCGCGTGCGAGATTTCCCAGCCGGTATGACCCGTATGCCACACGGATGAGGCGCGACACATGCAGTTCGAAATACTGAAAGATGCGGCGAATCTCGCGATTCTTGCCTTCATAGAGCGTTAGCTCATACCATTGGTTGCGGCCAGATTTCTCGTTATCTTCCTCGATATCAATGCCCTGATATTCGATGCCCTCTATGGTGATGCCACGGCGAATCTGCCGAATGGCATCGGCGCTTAAGCGGCCGGAAGCCCGCACGCGGTAAACGCGTTCAAGCCCACCTTCTGGCAATTCCATTTCGCGCGCGAGCGCACCAGAAGTGGTAAGCAATAACAGGCCTTCGCTATTCACATCGAGCCTGCCCACCGAAACTACGCGCGGCAAATGTTTTGGCAGATGCTCGAACACGGTATCGCGGCCATGGGTATCTTTGTGGGTGGTAAGCAAACCGGGTGGTTTGTGATAGAGAAACAGGCGCGGCGTATCGGCGTTGCTGCGTTTCACTTTTTCGCCGTACACGGTAATGGTGTCGCGCGGGGTAACCAAAGTTGCAGGTGTGGTAACGGGCTTACCATTCAGCATGACTGCACCTTCTTCGATCAGCCGTTCGGCATCGCGGCGCGAACAGACACCCGCGCTGGCAATGGCCTTGGCGATGCGTTCGCCCTCACCCCGACCCTCTCCCTCAGGGAGAGGGTGACGAGCTGCGCGAGTCGGGTGAGGGGTAACAACCACGCGTTCGCGGGAGGGTGAGGGAGAGACTTTTTCTTGCTCCGGCCGGGCACGTTCTGTGCCGGCCTTCGCGCCGCTTCGCGGGCTCATGGCTGGCTCGCGTCTGCTGACGCTCGTATCACGAGCATGTTTAGATTTAGGCGGCTGCGGCATGCACAAAGGCTTCAAATAGTTTTTCGTCGGCCTCGGTAATTAAAAATTCTGGGTGCCACTGCACACCTAAACAGAATGATTTGCCGGTCACTTCAATGCCTTCAATCACGCCATCAGGCGCGCGAGCATTCACCACCGCGCCTTTGGCAACCGTGGCTACTCCCTGATGGTGCGCGCTATTTACGCTAGCGGTGTTGGCGCCGATAATTTTTTGCAGCAAGGTGCCGCCTTCGATGCTGACTTCATGGCCAACTTCATGGCGTGGGTTGGGCTGTTCGTGCGGCAGCGGGTTTTCGATGCTATCGGGAATATGCTGAATCAGCGTGCCACCAAGCACCACATTCAGCAATTGTTGGCCACCGCAAATACCGAATACCGGGATGTCGCGCGCGATGGCGCCTTCGGTCATCGCCCATTCAAACTGTGTGCGGCGCGGCTTGGTGGAAACCGTATCGCTGTTTTTTTCCTGCCCATACATTTCGGGTGGCACATCGAAATTGCCGCCAGTGATAATTAGGCCGTCGATCATGTCCAGATAGTGCGGCACCAGTGCCACCTCGTGCGGCAATGCAATGGGGATGCCACCAAATTTTGCCACCGATGCGCAATAATTATCGCGAATCGCATACCAGGGATAGTTGGAATAGCCACCGGCTTCCTCGTAATCGAGGGTGAAGCCGATGATGGGGTGAGGTTTTTCTTGAGCCATAGCGTTGCGCAGTGTATCACAGCAGCACAACAACACAATGGGTTCGCATGTCACTTGCATCACTTTTAGGCGTTCTTGCCGGAATGGGTTTGGTTGTCTGGTCGATTATTATGTCGACCGACAACCCAATGGTTTATGCGGATATGCACGCCTTCCTGATGGTAATTGGCGGGGCGATTGCCGCAGCATTCATGGGGTTTCACTCCACTAACGTATTCACCGCCTTTAAGGCCTGCTGGTGGATGTTCAAAAAACCCAAATCCACCCATGAAGGGTTGAACACCGAAATTATGCGGCTGATTAAATGGGGCTATATTGTGCAGCAAAAGGGCCTGCCGGCGCTGGAAGCGGAAATCCGCAGCGTAAAAGCCAACGACCCGGTGATTAAATATTGCCTCGAGTTGGTGGTCACTGCGCACAAGCCGGAAGAATTACGCGACATGATGACCATTGCAGTCGAAGCTGAATTTCAGCGGCAAACAATTCCTGTGCAGGTGTTGAAGTCGATGTCGAACAACGCGCCTGCCTTCGGTATGCTGGGCACGCTGGTGGGGTTGGTGGCGGTACTGGCAAGCATGGGTGCCGATGCCGCCAATATGCTCGCCAATGTGGGCAAGGGTATGGCGCTAGCGCTGACAGCGACGCTTTACGGCGTGTTTGTAGCGCGCATGGTGTTTATGCCAGCGGCAGCAAAACTGCAGGAAAGCGAAGAAACCGAGCGCTTCCGCAATTTGATGATTGTCGAAGGCCTGGTGATGCTGGCCGAAAAACGTACGCCGCGCTACATGCAAGATAAATTGAATTCGTTCCTGCACCCAAGCAACCATTTCAATATCGACCGGCAGCTGGGCAAGGCATAAGCATGAAATCTGCAAGTCCGCTTAGTCCTCCCCCCAAACATGAAGAGCACGAAGATTGGCTGCTAACCTTCGCCGATATGGTCGTGATTCTGATGTGTTTTTTCATCATGCTTTTCGCGCTCACTTATGTGCCGGAAGCCTCGAAAAAAACCTTCCTCGAATCGCTGACGGGAACGTTTTCGGGCGATAACGCCAAGGAAGAAGATTCGTTTGTAGCGCTTTCTAAAAGTGTTCTCACGCTCAATGGTGGCGGCTATGATGCGATGTTGTTTGTAACCCAGAACGAAGGAAAAGTGGAAATTGAGCTGGCCTCGAGCGCCTTTTTTGCTTCCGGTTCAGCACAATTTAAAAAAGATGCGATTCCAGCGCTAACAGCGGTTGCTGGAAAACTTACGCCCTTTCTAACCGATGAAAGCCTGCGCATTCAGGTGGAAGGCCATACCGATGATACCCCGATTGCGACCAACCAATATCCCAGCAACTGGGAACTTTCCGGTGCGCGCGCCAGCAATGTGGTGCGCTTTTTGATCGCTAAAGGTATTGACCAGAAGTTACTAGTGGCGATGGGCTTTGCCGATGTGAAACCGAAAGCCGAAAATCGCGATACTACCGGCGAACCAATTGCCGCCAACCAGGAACTGAACCGGCGGGTGGTGATTACCATTCAGCGCGCGGGGTAGTGTATCACCCAACACGTATGCCAAGAATATGGCAAATGGCCTTGGTGAGTTCGGCGCGGTTGAGTGTATAAAAATGGAAATGCCGCACGCCGTGTAACATCAGCATACGCACCTGCTCGGCGGCGACCATGGCGGCAATCAGGTTGCGTTCTTCGGGGTTATTATCAATATCTTCGAACAAGGTTGCCAGCCATTTGGGGATCGATGCGCCGCAAAGCCCGGCAAATTTTTTAAGCTGCGCGAAGTTGGAAACCGGTAGAATCCCCGGCACGATTTCTGCCGTAATGCCTGCTGCGCGCGCCTTATCGAGAAAGCGCACATACACATCCACATCA
>JBILFK010000153.1:0-4006 GCA_044351685.1 Rickettsiales bacterium
CGCAGGGAGCCATCAATACCGCAAGCTGGATGGGGTATCAGAAGATGCATCTGCCGCTGGTATTTATCTGCGAAGATAATGGCATTGGTATCTCGACTCCCACCCCGGAAGGCTGGGTGCATGCCAGCATGCAGCACAAGCCCGGCATTCGTTATTTCAGCTGCAATGGGTTAGATATCGTGGAAACCTACCGCGTCGCATGCGAAGTGGAAGCCTATGTGCGCACGCAGCGTATGCCTGCATTTTTGCACATGCGCTGCATTCGGTTGCTCGGCCATGCAGGTGCCGACGCGCAGCATGTGTATTTAAGCGAGCAGGCGATTGAAGAAACCGAAGCGCACGACCCGTTACTCTATTCGGCCAGCCATCTCGTTGCGCGCGGCATCATGAATCCACAACAGATTCTGGCGCTATACCACCGCATTGCTGCAGAGGTGGCGCGCGAGGCAGAAGAGGCCATTACGCGGCCAAAACTGGCTTCGGCCGCGGAAGTCATGGCGAGCATTGTTCCAGATGCACGCAATAAAAATCCTCCCAAAAAGCCAACGCAGCACGAGCGCGCTACGTTATTCAGCGGCGACGAGGCAAGCATTTCGCGCCCACAGAATATGGCGCGATTGATCAACTGGGCGCTTGCAGATCTGATGCTTGAAAATGAATCGATTGTGCTGGCCGGCGAGGATATTGGGCCAAAAGGCGGTGTCTATGCGGTGACCACCAAACTGCACGCACGGTTTGGCAGCAGCCGTGTGATTAATACATTGCTCGATGAGCAAACGATTCTTGGGTTGGCCATCGGCATGGCGCATAATGATATCCTTCCCATTCCCGAAATTCAGTTCCTTGCCTATTTGCATAATGCCGAAGATCAATTGCGTGGTGAGGCCGCAACATTAAGCTTTTTCTCGCGTGGGCAGTTTACCAACCCGATGGTGATTCGTATCGCCGGGCTTGCTTACCAGCGCGGGTTTGGGGGGCATTTCCATAACGATAATAGTGTGGCGGTGATACGTGATATCCCGGGCGTGATTTTGGCATGCCCAAGCAACGGCGCCGATGCGGTGGGCATGCTGCGCGAATGCGTGCGATTAGCTCGCGATGAACAGCGGGTGGTGGTGTTTCTGGAACCGATTGCGCTGTATATGATGCGCGACCTTCATGCCCCGAAGGATTCTCTCTGGTGCTTTGATTACGAAGAAGCCCTGCAGCGCACGATAACCATTGGCGACATTGCGCAGCATAACGATGGCAAAGAGTTGTGCATTCTTAGCTATGGCAATGGTTATTTCCTCTCGCGCCAGGCCGAAAAAGAACTGGCCGAAACACACGGTATCGCTGCGCGTGTTATCGACATACGCTGGTTAAGCCCGCTGCCGGAAGCCGAAATTTTGCGCGCTGTAAGCCCATGCGCACATGTGCTGATTGTCGATGAATGTCGTATCAGTGGTTCGGCGAGTGAAGCACTGTACACCATGCTGCACGAACGCTTGCCATCGCCACCAAAAATTGCACGTATCGCGGCAGAAGATAGTTTTATTCCGCTTGGCAAAGCCGCGACGATTACCTTGCCAAGCAAGGCCAGCATTATGGCCGCAGCATTGGTGCTGATGGGCAAAGCGTAATGCGCTAATCGGGATTCGGCGCTAAGGTTACATGCAGTCCATCCAGAGTTTCATTCATCAGAATCTGGCAGGAAAGGCGCGAGTTTGCTTCGACCTGCATGGCGTCATCGAGCATCATTTCTTCATCGGCATTCGGCGGAAATAGTTTTCCGAGCCAGGCGTCATCCACATACACATGGCAGGTGGCGCAGGCACAAGCACCGCCACATTCGGCTTTAATTTTTAGGCCATTATCGCGAATCACTTCCATCACGCGCCAGCCCTCAGGGGCTTCGAGTGTGTGATCGTTCCCTTCGTGATCGGTGACGTTGAGGGTATAAATGTTCATCATTTCACGCCTAATTTCTTTTGTAGGTCGGTAGAAGAGGTGGTGTATTGAAAACGCAGTTTCTGTTCAGGAAAAATATAGCGAAACGCTTGTTGTGACATCAGCGCCGCTTCGTGAAAGCCCGAAAGAATCAGTTTCAATTTACCCTGATAGGTATTGATATCGCCAATTGCAAACACGCCGGGTGTACTGGTTTCAAATTTTTCGGTATCCACCGTAATCAGGTTTTCGTGCAGGTTGAGGCCAAAATTCGCAACCGGCCCCAGCTTCATGGTTAAGCCAAAAAAGGGCAGCAGGGCATCGCACGCGATGCTGTGCGTGTGTTTTTCGTTATCGGTAATCAGCACGTGGCGAAGCTGGCCTTCTGCTCCTTCAAGGCCGCTTACCTGCCCAAACAGTAGATCCATTTTTCCTTCGGCAACAAGGGTACGCATTTTATGCACCGAATCGGGGGCGGCACGAAATTCATCGCGCCGATGCACCAGCGTGATGCGTTTTGCGATCGGCTGTAAGTTCAGTGTCCAATCCATCGCGCTATCGCCGCCACCGACAATGACAAGCGATTGGTCGCGGAAGCCTTCCATTTTGCGCACGGCATAAAACACACTGGTATCTTCATACGCCTCGATGCCTTTAATGGGCGGTTTTTTAGGAACGAATGAACCGCCGCCTGCGGCAATTACAATCACTTTCGCGGTAATGGAGGTTTGTGCATCGGTTTGCAATTTCCATTCGCCCGTGGGCAGTTTTTCCAGTGATTCGACCATTTGCGAAAAGTGAAATTCTGGGTGAAACGGGGCAATCTGTTGCAGCAACCTGTCGGTCAATTCCTGGCCTGTCACGATGGGCAGAGCGGGAATATCGTAAATCGGTTTTTCCGGGTAAAGCTCGGCGCACTGGCCGCCCGGGCGATTGAGAATATCAATCAGATGCGCACGAATATTCAGTAGCCCAAGCTCGAACACCGCAAATAAGCCCACGGGGCCAGCGCCGATAATCGCGACATCGGTGATATGCTCCCCGCCAGCGGGGTGAATGGTGAGTGGCATCTGCATGCCGGTGATATGTGAAGAACTGAGCGTAGTTGCAAGCATTAAGTGTAATTGACTTCATGCCCGAATCGGCTACACAATCAGAAGTGGTATTTATGCGAGAGTCTTCCACCGAGCAAAAACATGCACGCAAGCCCGATGATTTCTTTTCCGGGTCGCGGCGCTATTTCGATGCCAGCATGCAAGCCACCATGGTGAATGTGCATGCGGGCGATAGTTTTATTACCAATCAGGAAGATGAAATTGCTGCAACGGTGCTTGGTTCGTGCATTTCAGCCTGTATCCGTGACCCGATTATGAAGGTGGGAGGCATGAACCATTTTTTGCTGCCCGGTACTACCACCGAACAAGACACTATGCGCTTTGGCGCGTTCGCGATGGAAAAACTTATCAACGAAATATTGAAGCGTGGGGGGCGGCGCGAGAGGTTGGAAATCAAATTATTTGGTGGCGGTAATGTGATTCAGCAATCCACCGCGATTGGCACAAAGAATATCGCCTTCGCACGGCAATATCTGGCCGATGAAGAATTGCGTATTATTAGTGAAGATGTGGGCGGCACATGGCCGCGCAAGGTTCGTTATCAGCCCTTTACTGGCCGCGCCTGGGTTATGAAACTGCGCCGCGACGAAGATTACGATAACGTGCGCAAGGCCGAAGAGCGCTATACTCGCACCGCAACGCAAAAAAATTCTGGCGCGGTGGAATTGTTTTAGGCGGTTGCCTGTTGCGGTTAAAACGTCTATGGGCTGGATATACATTCACTTAACCGAGAGAACCCCATGAAATTTGATACCCGCGCTATCCATGAAGGCTACACCCCTGAAGCAACCACTGGCGCACGTCAGGTGCCGATTTATCAAACCAGCGCTTATGTCTTCGAGAACGCCGATGATGCCGCCGATAAATTCGCGCTGAAAAAATTTGGCAATGTGTATTCGCGCTTAACGAACCCCACCAACTCGGTGCTCGAATCACGCCTTGCGTCGCTTGAAGGTGGCGTG
>JBILFK010000144.1:0-4315 GCA_044351685.1 Rickettsiales bacterium
ATCTGGCCATGCGGCACAGCTGCTTGCATTTCAGGCATTACTGCGCCCGGGTGATCGCTTTGTGGTATCGAAACGCATGTATGGCGGCACGGTTGATCAGTGCCAGAATACCTTCCCGCTTAGCTTTGGCTGGCAGCCTGATTTTGTGGATGTTGATGATTTAGCAGCCGTAAAAGCGGCCATTCACCCCAACACCAAACTGATCTTTGTGGAATCGCTGGCTAACCCCGGCGGCGTGATTTCCGATATCGAAGCGCTTGCTAAAATAGCACGTGAAGCGGGTATTCCGCTGATGGTCGATAACACCATGGCATCCCCGTATTTATGCCGCCCGATTGAGTGGGGCGCGAATATTGTTGTGCATTCCACCACTAAATTTCTGAATGGCAACTGCACCGCGATGGGCGGCGCGATTATCGATGGCGGTAACTTTGATTGGTTAGCGCACAAAGAAAAATTCCCCGAGCTTACCAAGCCGCACCCTTCTTATAATGGCTTGGTGTTCGCCGAGAATTTTGGTGCCATGGCGTTCGCGGTGCATAACCACGCCATTGGCCTGCGTGCGCTTGGGCCTACGCAATCGCCCTTTCACGCATTCCTGACCCTCAACGGTATCGAAACGCTTGGGTTGCGTATGGAGCGCCATGTGCAGAATGCAAAAAAACTCGCCGAGTGGCTTGATGCCAGAAGCGATGTGGCATGGGTTTCTTACGCGGGGTTGCCTGCCAGCAAATACTATGGATTGGCCACAAAATACCTGCCGAAAGGCGCCGGTTCGGTGTTTACCTTTGGTGTGAAAGGTGGTTACGCAGCTGCAAAAACGCTGGCCGATTCGGTAAAGCTGTTTTCGATGTTGGCGAATATTGGCGATACGCGTTCGCTGATTATTCACCCGGCATCCACCACCCATAGCCAACTAAGCGCAGCGCAGCGCCAGGCCGCCAATATTGGTGACGAGGCAATTCGTGTGTCGGTCGGTATCGAAGATATCGATGATATCATTGCCGATATCGAGCAGGCGCTGACCGCGGCATCGCAGGCGAAAAAAGCGGCATAAGCCGCATTGTTCGCGGGCAAGAAACGGCCTGAATCCCGGCGCGGTATTTATCGCGCCGAGATATATCCCCATATTCCATGCAACTAACGCATCGGAGGATTTATGGCGATGGAATTACGACGTTACGAAGAGTTAGGCAGCATGCAATATGGCTGGCTGAACGCGCATTATCATTTTTCGTTTTCCAGCTATCTGGATCGCAACCGCATGGGGCTTGGCGAGTTGCGGGTAATTAACGATGATATCGTGGCGGTTGGTGGCGGCTTTGATTTTCACCCGCACCGCGACATGGAAATTATCACCTATGTGCGCGAAGGTGCCATTACCCACGAAGATTCACTTGGCAACCGTGGTGTCACGGCGGCAGGCGATATTCAGGTGATGTCGGCAGGCACGGGCATTGTGCATGCCGAACGCAACGAAGGCGATGTGCCGACCAAACTGTATCAGATATGGATTCAGCCGCGCACACGTGGTGTTGTGCCACGCTGGGAAGCGCGTGCGTTCCCGAAAGCGCATGCGGGGGTGCAGCTTCTGGCTTCGGGCTTGCCCGAACATGAAGGCGCCGGCGCCTTGATGATTCATCAGGACGCGGCGTTATGGGGCGGCAAACTTGCCGCCGGTGCACGCCATGAGCAATCACTGAAGGGTGCAGGATATTTGCTGGTTTCGCAGGGCGAAGTGCAGCTGGGCGATGTGTGCGCCAAAGCCGGCGATGGCATACAGCTTCAGGCGACACCATCGCTTGCGCTTACTGCGCTTGCCGATAGTGAAATTGTGCTGATTGATCTGCCAAATGCTTGACCGCACGAGCAATTCTATGTTATCAGCCGCCATCACGCGGAAATAGCTGGTAGCATATCGGTGCGGTTGTTTCTGTTACGGCTGGGTAGCAAAGTGGTAATGCAGCGGTTTGCAAAACCGCTATACGGCGGTTCGATTCCGCCCCCGGCCTCCAGTTTTTGAGGTGTTATGCCACGTGAATATAGTGCTGCCGCGCGCAAATGGATGGTGGATGCCCAGCTGGCAACCAACCATATCGAGAATACTCCCCTAAGAAAGCTTTTTGCTGTTACCCCGCGCGAAGTGTTTTTACCGGAATCACTGGGCAGTGTTGCCTATGCTGATGAAGCTTTGCCGCTGGGCAATGGTCGTTTTGCTATTTCGCCGCTGGCTCTTGCGACACTTATCGCAAGCCTTCACCTGCAACGGAGCGATCGGGTGCTGATTATTGGTGGTGCCATGGGCTATAGCGCCGCCATTATTGGCCAGCTTGCCGCAAGCGTAGTGCTGGTAGATGAGGCGCGATTTATTGATACCATCGGCGAAACACTGATTTATGCAGGCTGCCGCAACGTGCATTGCATTGTAGGCGCGCTTGAGGCGGGCGCAGTCACCGAAGCCCCCTTCGACGCCATACTGATTGAAGGCGCGATTGAAACAGTGCCCCAAGCACTGATTAGCCAATTGCGCGAAGGCGGCCACATCGCTTATGGCACCAGCCTTACTGCGCCGCCCAACTCGCTGGCAGGTGAGGCAACCCTCATATGTGCGGAAAAGCGCGGCGAAAGCCTTATTTCGCGGCCACTTGGTGAAACCTCTCTGCCACGGTTACCAAGCTTTCATTTGCCTCAGGGGTTTGTTTTTAGCTAAAGCTTGCTACGTGCGCGCATGCATGCGAATATTGGGCGAATTTCAAGGGCAGCTTTATGTGTGGAAAAAATAAACATCTTTTTGTTATCGCTGCATTATTGCTTCTGCCTTCTGTTGGACGCGCGGATGACGATCTTGTTAGCGCTCTGAAGGCCGCCTATCAGAATAATCCACAAATTTTAGCCGAGCGTGAACGCCAACAAGCTACCGATGAAGGGGTGGCGCAGGCTATTTCAGGCTTTCGGCCTTCGGCGGTTTACGCATACGATAAAGGCCGGCAACGTACATCGTTTGGCGGCGCAACGGAACGATATGGTGATGCAAGCACGCGTAGATTAAGTGTTGAGCAGCCGCTATTCCGCGGTGGCCAAACCATTGCCGAGTATCAGGCTTCCAAGCAACTTGTCAAAGCAGGGCAGGCGCGGTTAAATGCCGTTGAACAACAAGTGCTGTTTCAGGTCATCACCGCATATATGGATACGGTGCAGGCGCAGTCGATTCTGGAACTCGCGCGCAATAATCAGGAAGTGCTGCAAAAACAGCTGAAAGCCTCGCAGGAGCGTTTTGATGTAGGCGAAGTCACGCGTACCGATGTGGCACAATCGGAAGCGCGTCTTTCCAATGCCAATGCCGATACAATCACGGCAGAAGGGCAATTAATTTCTGCCGTGGCTGCTTTCGAGCGTGTGGTTGGCTATAAGCCAGAAAATGCACTGGAAGGCCCAGAATCGATGCCTGAAGTTCCCGCATCGTTAAAAGAAGCGCTGGGGAAAGCCTTAAGCCAAAGCCCCAGCCTGCTTGAAGCAATGCGTAGCGAGAAATCTTCGGGCTATACGGTAAATAGCCGCATTGGCGCATTGTTGCCAAGTGTGGCCCTGGTGGGCAGCATGACTAAGCAGGATGGTGCAGGCGTGCAGGGTAACAGCAAATTGGATCAGGATACAGTGACATTGAATTTTACCGTACCGCTCTATCAATCGGGTGCAGAATATTCGCGCGTGCGTGAAGCAAAAGCTACTAAGCGCCAGCGTGCACAAGATACCACTAATACACGGCAGGCGGTGGAAGAAGATGTCACCCAATCATGGGAAGGGCTAGAAACCGCGATTGCAACCATTAGTGCCCGCGAAGACCAGATTAAAGCCGCCGAAGTCGCGCTGGATGGCGTGAAACAGGAACAGGAATATGGTGCCCGCACCGTGCTGGATGTGCTCGATGCGGAGCAGGAGTTATTCCAAGCAAAAACCAATCTCGTGCGCGCCGAGCGTAACCGCGTTGTTGCAGCCTATCAGTTGCTGTTATCACAGGGAGATTTAACTCCCAAAAATCTGGAACTGGATCTTGCGCAGTATGACCCACAGGAAAATTACGATGCCATTAAATGGCAGCCGATAGGGTTTTGATACGCCTCTAAGAAAGCTAAACCAACTAAGGTGCTTTACGGATAACCGTTACCTTTAATGGTTTTGGGCAAGGTTTGCCGCACAGAACTTCAAAGTTCCCCACCCGTGTAAAAGTAACACGCGCCGAGCCATCATATTCGATGGGTGGGGTAGAAATATTCATTTCCTGAATGATAATGCGTAGGCTTTCAGCCGCATTGTT
>JBILFK010000067.1:0-8281 GCA_044351685.1 Rickettsiales bacterium
CATTGAGCCATGAGCAACATATTTCAAAGTACACTGAGGCGAAGCCGAAGGACTTTGAAGTAAGGGGGCTATATTTTCTCGCTTACCGAAACATCGCGCAGATAGCCAAGCATATTGGCCTGCGTGTAGGAGGTGTGTGCTGATGCGTTGCTGGTGCCAAACACCGAAAGCACATCATCGGTGGGCGCGGTGGATGTTACGGGCATCACCGGTGCGCTAAGGCTTGCAAGCTGCACTGCTTTCTCTTTTTCGTCAGCTTCGGCTGAAGCCAGTTGTTTTTTGGAGGGTTCGCCAGAAAGTGACGATGCCACAGCTTTGCCCATGCTTTCGCCATTTTCGCCTTCAAAAATAACATCGGCAAGGCTAGCAAAAAACCCAAAAATACCCCCGGTTATCGCGCCACCTGCCAGTTTCAGTTCGGGCTTGATGGTATCGCCGGTGGCTTCGCGGTAATAATCCGACACAATCGGAATATGCTGCAGCGGGTTAATCATATCGAGAAAATCGTAGAAAGTTAAATCGCTGGCCACGGTGACTGGCTTATCAACGCCGGGCGTGGCCGATTCACCCTTGCGCACCATGCGGCGGGTTTCCGCCTGCGCGACAGCCCCATTGAGCGCCTCGCCGAACGATGCCCCCTCAGATGTTTGTGCTGGTTGCGCAGCCGCGGGCGCCGCGCTTGTAAGCGGCACGGGGGTTTGGGTGATCATTTCAGGTTGGCGGATAGGTTGCACGGTTTTCCCCTGTGGTTGCCAGAGGGGTTTTGCAAGTCGCGTGCCAGTTTCAGAAATATAAGGGAAAATCAGCCGCCGCTGCCGCCTACGCGACCACTGCCTTTATCCTCGGTTTTGCCGAGCGCCAGTAATTTGGCGTTCAGTTCTTCGATCATCACATCGAAGCTGGTTTTCAGGCGTTCATAAATTTCGCCTTCATCACGGCCATGATGCAGTTTTTTGCCAAAGAAATCACTCAAGAATTCCTGATATGCCATATCATATGCCAGCGTATAGACCTCGCCGACCATTTTTGTGGCTGAAAAATCGTGGCCTTTATCGGCGCCGAAGGCTTTTACGGCCTCGTAAATACTGAGCGCATGGTCGGTGGTATGGAATATTTCGGCGGGTTTACCAAGTGCGCGGGCCATGAAGAAGATTTTTAAATCATCTTTAATGGCGGTGAATTCGGGGCCGCAATAGCTTAATACCGGGCCGAGATCGGGGCGGGCATGCGCTATTTGCGCAATCACATCATCGCGCTTATCGAGATCGGGTGTCCAGTCGGCGGGGAGTTTAACTTTGGGTAGCGGATCTGGATTTTTCAGAGAATAGAGTTTCATTTCAAGCGCTGTCGGCGCCACCAGCCCCCATTCCGGGCGAATCACCAGAGATTCAACCTTATCTAGGTGCAAAAACTCGCCTTTCTTAAGATCGAGTGTTTCGCGCAACGTGCGCAACGCCATTTGTTTTTCAAGTGGCCCAAGCGTGGCGTGCAGCACCATGCGGGTGATTTCGGCCGGGGTATTTGGCCCTGCTGGGGGTTGCTCCGGCAAGTGAACGTGGCTTACGCCGGCAATACGTGCCGTTCCGCTCCAACGGACGCCGTTATCTTCAAAAGGGCTTTCGGGTGTGGTCACCATGATAGCGCCATGCTAGCAAACACATGTTACAACATCATGACATTGCCGGTGCAACGTGCCAGTGAAAAACGCGCCTAGCCGCGGATGGCTGCAAGCAGGGTTTTGGCGGCACTCACGCGCTTTAATGCGCTGGCGCGGGCTTTGTCGTCGGTGGCGTCGGCCACATCTTTTTCGGTGGCGGCTAGGGCCGCTTCGGCATCGGCCAGAGAAATTTCATCGAGATTCTGCACATGCTCGGAAAGAATCGTGCAGCCCGAAGGCGACACATCGGCATATCCCGACGTGGCAAAGTAACGCAATTTTGCCTGATCGACCAGATGCAGCGTGATGACGCCAGGGCGCAGCATACTGAAAAACGGGGCATGCCCAGGCAACACACCGAAATCACCTTCGAGGCCGGGCACTTCCACCATCGCCACGCGCGCATCAAACACCATGCTGCTCGGCGATACGATCTGTAAGGGAAAATGCGTGCTCATAACCATCCTTAGGCGCTGGCAAGTTCTTTGGCTTTTTCGATGGCTTCTTCGATACCACCCACCAGATAGAAGGCGGCTTCGGGAAGATCATCGTATTCACCTGCCACGATGGCTTTGAAGCTTTTGATCGTATCGGCCAGTTTCACGTATTTGCCGGGCTTGCCGGTGAAGATTTCTGCCACGTGGAAAGGCTGGCTAAGGAAGCGCTGAATTTTACGCGCGCGTGCCACAGTGAGTTTATCTTCTTCGGAAAGTTCGTCCATGCCGAGGATCGCGATAATATCTTGCAGAGATTTGTAGGTTTGCAGCACGCGCTGCACATCGCGCGCGACTTTATAATGCTCTTCGCCGATCACGGTGGGGTTGAGCAAACGCGAGGTTGAATCGAGAGGGTCAACGGCAGGGTAAATGCCGAGTTCAGCGATTTGGCGGCTAAGCACAGTGGTAGCATCTAAGTGCGCGAACGAGGTTGCGGGTGCTGGGTCGGTTAAGTCATCGGCGGGTACGTAAATGGCCTGCACCGAAGTAATCGAACCTTTTTTGGTCGAGGTAATACGTTCCTGCATCTGCCCCATTTCGGTAGCCAGTGTAGGCTGATAACCCACAGCCGAAGGAATACGGCCCAAAAGCGCCGATACTTCCGAACCGGCTTGCGTGAAGCGGAATACGTTATCGACGAAGAACAACACATCCTGCCCTGCGACATCGCGGAAATATTCCGCCTGCGTCAGGCCGGTGAGGGCCACGCGAGCACGTGCTCCGGGAGGTTCGTTCATTTGGCCGTAAACCAGTGCCACTTTCGATTTGGTTTGATCTTCGAGGTTAATGACGCCCGATTCGATCATTTCGTGGTACAGATCGTTACCTTCGCGGGTACGTTCACCCACACCGGCAAACACCGAGTAACCGCCATGGCCTTTAGCGATGTTGTTGATGAGTTCCATAATCAGCACGGTTTTGCCTACACCCGCACCACCGAACAGACCAATTTTACCACCCTTTGCGTAAGGTGCGAGAAGGTCGATCACTTTGATGCCGGTTTCTAAAATTTCATCTTCGGTCGATTGATCGGTGAAGTTTGGCGCAGGCTGGTGAATGGCTGCAAAGCTTTTCGAATTTACTGGGCCACGCTCGTCGATTGGTTCGCCGATCACGTTCATGATGCGACCGAGTGTTTCTGGGCCAACAGGCACCGTGATCGCGCTGCCAGTATCGCGCACAGCCATGCCGCGGCTAACGCCATCGGTGGAATCCATCGCGATGGTACGCACGGCGTTTTCGCCCAAATGTTGCGCTACTTCGAGCACCAAACGGCGGCCATCGACTTCGGTTTCAAGCGCGTTTAAAATGGCGGGCAGGTTGCCAGTGAAGGCCACATCGACCACAGGGCCAATCACCTGCGTGATGGTGCCGGTTCCAAGCGCTTCGGTTTTTTTCATTGCGATTGCAGACATGTTTCTCTCCCTACGATTCCTAGATTGCTTCAGCGCCCGAGATAATCTCGATCAGCTCTTTAGTGATATTGGCCTGACGCGTGCGGTTGTATTTCAGCGTCAGTTTCTTGATCATTTCGCCAGCATTTTTGGTGGCGTTTTCCATAGCGTTCATGCGCGCGCCCTGCTCGGATGCGGCGCTTTCCAGCAATGCTTTATAAAGCTGCATGCTGAAATTGCGCGGCAATAGATCGGCTAAAATTTCTTCTTCGGTGGGCTCGTAATCATAGGCAATCAACTGGCTTGCCTGTTTCACTTCATCGGATGCGACGAGCGGCATCAGCTGCTGCTCGGTAACGATTTGCGAAATCACCGATTTGAAATGGTTGTAAAACACCGTGACGATATCGAGCTTGTGGGTTTCAATCAGCTCGAGGATTTCATGGCCAATCGATTCCGCGGTGGCGTAGGGCACAGTTTTTTTGCCCGCCACATCGGTGCGCGTGGCGATAATATAATCACGCAGATCGGCACCCAGAAGATCGCGGGCTTTTTTGCCCACGCAGTAAATGCTTACCTTTTTCTTTTCGGCTTCAAGCTGGCGCACATGCTTGCGCGCAGCGCGCACAATGCTACTGTTAAAGGCGCCGCACAAGCCGCGATCGGCAGTGCAGACCACCACCAAATGATGATCAGATTTACCGGTGCCTGCGAGTAATTTTGGCGCGGTGCTACTGTTCTGTTCGTAGCCAGCTGCCAAGCGCGCCACCATCGCTTCCATGGCCACGGCATAGGGGCGTGAGGCTTCAGCTGCTTCGCGCGCACGACGCAGCTTCGATGCCGCCACCATTTTCATGGCTTTGGTAATCTTCTGCGTCGATTTCACGCTTTTAATGCGAACTTTTAGATCCTTGAGTGAGGGCATTGTATGTGACCTTACGCAACGCGTTTTTTAACAGAGAGAATGGTTTCTTTCAGCTTGGCTTCGACATCGTCGGAGATTTTTTCTTCTTTGCGAATCACATCGAGAATGTCGTGTTTTTTGGCGCCGCGCAGCTCAGAAAGCAGCGTATCTTCGAAGGCACGGATTTTAGCAATCGGCAGATCATCGAGGTGACCTTTCACGCCTGCGTAAATCACGCATACCTGTTCTTCCATTTGCAGTGGCGCATATTGCGGCTGCTTCAGAAGTTCGGTAAGGCGCTGACCGCGACCCAACAATTTTTGCGTTGAGGCATCGAGATCCGAACCGAACTGCGCAAACGCTTCCATCTCGCGGAACTGCGCGAGTTCGAGCTTAATGCTGCCCGCCACTTGTTTCATGGCTTTCACCTGCGCTGAAGAACCCACGCGCGATACCGACAAACCGACGTTCACCGCGGGGCGCACGCCTTTATAGAACAGTTCGGTTTCGAGGAAGATCTGGCCATCGGTGATTGAAATCACGTTGGTAGGAATATAGGCCGATACGTCGCCTGCCTGTGTTTCAATCACTGGCAGCGCGGTGAGCGAACCTGCGCCCTTGGCATCCGACATTTTTGCGGCGCGCTCGAGCAGGCGTGAGTGCAGATAAAACACGTCACCAGGGTAAGCTTCGCGGCCGGGTGGGCGGCGCAGCAGCAGCGACATTTGGCGGTAGGCAACCGCTTGTTTCGATAAATCATCGTATACAATCACGGCGTGTTTGGCGTTATCGCGGAACCATTCGCCAATCGCGCAGCCGGTGTAAGGCGCAAGGAACTGCAGCGGTGCAGGTTCGGACGCGGTAGCAGCGACCACCACGGTGTATTTCATGGCGCCGGTTTCTTCGAGTTTTTTCACGACCTGCGCAACGGTCGAGCGTTTTTGGCCAATCGCCACATACACGCAGAATAGTTTCTTTTTCTCATCGTGGCCATCATTCACCAGCTTTTGGTTGAGGATGGTATCGATTGCGATGGCGGTTTTGCCGGTTTGGCGGTCACCGATGATCAGTTCGCGCTGGCCACGGCCAATCGGGATGAGTGCATCGATGGATTTGATGCCGGTTTGTACAGGCTCGTGCACCGATTTACGGGCGATGATGCCGGGGGCTTTTACTTCCACGCGGCTACGCTCGGTGGTGACAATCGGGCCTTTGCCATCGATCGGGTTGCCGAGCGCATCGACCACGCGGCCAAGTAGGGCTTCGCCTACGGGCACATCCACGATGCTGCCGGTACGCTTTACAGTGTCACCTTCTTTTACGGCGCGGTCATCGCCGAAAATTACCACGCCCACGCTGTCGGCTTCCAGGTTCAGTGTCATGCCTTTGAGGCCACCTGCGAATTCTACCATCTCGCCGGCTTGCACGTTTTCAAGGCCGTAAATGGTGGCGATACCATCGCCTACCGAAACCACTTGGCCCACTTCGGCCATTTCGACTTTGCTATCAAAGCCGGTAATTTGCTGTTTCAGAATGCTGGATATTTCCGAGGCGCGAAGTTCCATAGTTTTCTCCCGATTAGGCTGCCTGTTTTAAATGCTGCGATAGACGCTGCAGACTACCCGCCAGCGTACCATCGATAAATTGTGATCCGACTTTAATGCTCATGCCGCCAATCACGCTTTTATCAATCGTGATGTGCAGCGCGATTTCTTTGCCTGTGGCTTTGCGTAGCGCTTCAGTAAGTGCGGCTTGCTGCGCGCTGGAAAGTTCGTGGGCGGTAATGACCTGTGCCTGCAATTCGCGGCGCGCTTCGGCCAGTTTGGCTACCAACGCATCGGCGATCACCGGCAGATAGGCGGCACGACCTTTGAGCGCGATCATGCGCACGCTGGCCACCGCAATGCTATCGGCACCCTTCATGCTTGCGGCCAGTGCATCGGCTTTTTCATTGCGCGTTAACACCGGGCTAAGCAACATTTCAAACGCGCGCACATCGCTGCGTATCGCTTCGGCCAGTGCGGAAAATGCCTGTACGACGGCGGCCTCTTTTTTTTGTTCTGCGGCAAGCGCAAAAACGGCTGCGCTGTAACGCGCGGCTACGCCGGAGCTATCGTCTAAGTGAGCCATACTACCTTAACTTCATCATCAAATCGCGCGGCAAACTACCAACTATCACGGGTAGTGCAAGGGGAAATTCGATAATTTCGTGATGACATCATCCAAGGCGAACGCCTACATAAAATCATAGGGGTTGATATCCAGCTTCACGCGCACCCCTTTAAACTGCATGCCCGCCAGCCATTCGCGCAGGGTTTTCTGCAGGGAAATGCCCTTTTCGGCTTTGATCAGCAGGCGAAACCGATATTGCCCCTTTAGTTTGGAAAGCGGTGCGGGGGCAGGGCCAAGTACGCGCAGGCGGCTATCAACCGGTGCGCTGGCTGCCAGCTGACGCGCGGCCTGCTGCACGGCGCTATCGCTTGGGCCATCGAGCAAAATGGCTGCCAGCTGGCCGTAAGGCGGCCAGTTACCGCGTTTTCGCATATCGGTTTCGACTTGCATGAAGGCATCGCGCCCGTGCGCCTGCAAGGCCTGCATAACCGGGTGTTCGGGCTGGTAGGTTTGCAGCAGCACGCGGCCTTGCTTGGCTTCGCGCCCTGCGCGCCCGGCAAGCTGGTGCAATAGTTGGTAGCTGCGCTCGGATACCCGCAGATCGCCGCCATTCAAGCCCAAATCGGCATCCACCACGCCCACCAGCGTGAGGTTGGGGAAATGGTGGCCCTT
This sequence comes from Rickettsiales bacterium, assembly GCA_044351685.1. Lineage (GTDB taxonomy): Bacteria > Pseudomonadota > Alphaproteobacteria > Rickettsiales > UBA3002 > JALHRI01. The sequence goes on from JBILFK010000067.1 coordinate 7,237, forward strand.
AGCCACCATCTGTGTGCCAATCAGAATACGCGCCTCGCCGGAAATGGCGCGCGCGAAATCTTCCGGCGTGGGTGTTGCGTCGCTCGCTAACATCAAGGGCGCAATTTCGGGGAAATAGCCTTGTACTTCCTGCGCGATGCGCTCTACGCCTGGCCCGCACGCGGCCAAATGTTCGTGCGTGGCGCCGCAACTGGGGCAGGCAGCGGGCATAGGTTCGTGGTGACCGCAATGGTGGCATTGCAGCTTTGCTGGCCGTTGATGCTGCACCATCCAGGCGCTGCAATCGGGGCATTGAAACCGGTAACCGCAGCTGCGACACAATAATAACGGCGCATAGCCACGACGGTTCAAAAACAATAGCACCTGTTCGCCGCGCGCTAGTGTCTCGCGCATGGCAACCTTTAAGGCTTCGGAGAGAAACGCGCCGCGTTCGGTGGCCTCGCTGCGCATATCGATAAGCGCCACTTCAGGCAGGGTGGCGCCCGCATGCCGGTTGGGCAAATGCACCTGCTGGTAGCGCCCCTGCGCGACGTTGGCGACAGTTTCAAGCGACGGTGTGGCGGTGGCCAGAATGACCCGCGCCGATTCATATTTTCCGCGCGCCACCGCCATATCGCGGGCATGGTATAGCACGCCTTCTTCTTGTTTATAGGCGGCGTCATGTTCTTCATCGACAATGATGAGGGAAAGTTTTTTGAAGGGCAAAAACAGCGCCGAACGTGCCCCTACCACCACCCGCGCCTCGCCGGTGATTACCCCCCGCCATAGGCGTTTTTTCTCGGCCTCGCCTTGGCCAGAGTGCCAGCTATCTGGGGTTGCGCCAAAGGCCGCCTCAAAACGCAGCAACCATTGGTGCGTAAGCGCAATCTCGGGCAGTAAAACAAGCACTTGCGCGTTTGGGTCGGCGGCCAACGCTTCGCGTATGGCGTGAAAATACACCTCGGTTTTGCCCGAACCGGTGACGCCATCGAGCACGCTGGGGAGCGTGGCGGCCTGCAGTTCGCGGGCGGCCTGCGCCTGCGCGGCAGATAGTTCCGGCAAGTGG
>JBILFK010000068.1:0-8244 GCA_044351685.1 Rickettsiales bacterium
CAGCATCACGGTTTATTTGTGGTGTTGGACCATTAAAACCAATCAATACTTCGCCATCATTCCAACCCGGAGCAAGATCTAACGGGCGATCATTATCCCCACGACCACCGCCTGAATACCCGCCATAGTTTCCGCCACTAGAGCCGTATCCCCAATCGCTACGACTTCTCTGACGGGTTCTTTCGCGTTGATCTCGGTGTGCGCGATCAGTATCTCTACCCCAATCACGGCTATCAGCATACGGGCCAGGGGCGTATGAACCCTCACCTTGCCGATCTAACCAGTTTAGAACTCTTGTTAAGTCACTCATAGAAATACCTACGTTATTTTAATCAATTTAACCCAAAGCTAGTTAACGAATGGTTAAAATTGTCACAGAATTGTAACTTTTTTGCATGGGGGAATCAAAGGGCGGTAAATGGCGCGTGAAGCACCCCACCGTATCTCCCTAACCGAACTTGTGAGCGTGGGGTCTATTGATGCTATGTCAGTTACAAGAATGGTTCCCGACGCACTGCGTGGTCGGGATGACATGCTGGAGAAATTGTCACCCCGACTTGCACTTGCAACGTCGGGGTCTATTATTACCGCATGCCTTATTATGTGTATATTCTGGCCTCGAAACCCTATGGTACTTTCTATACCGGTGTAACGAATGATCTTGTTCGGCGCATCAGCGAACATCAAGAGGGTACGGCAGAATCCTTTACCAAGCGCTATGGCATCACACAGCTTGTGTATCATGAAGCCCATTCGGATATTGAACAGGCGATTCTGCGCGAAAAGCGTATCAAACGCTGGGCACGCGCCAAGAAAATCGCTGCTATCGAGGCACATAACCCTGAATGGCAAGATTTATATCCATTGCTTTTTTAGCGAGAATGGTTCCCGACGTTTTCTGCGAAAAGTCGGGATGACATCTGTCCTTGTACTTCGAGATTCAGCAGAATCGAGTCTGCCTAGAGCCCGCGAAGCGGCGCGTAGGCCAGCACGGCGTGTGCTCGGCCGAAGCAACATTAAAAATCTGCCTTGGCCATCACGCTATCGGAACCATTGGTAATCGATGCCAGCAGCGAATAGGTGCCCGGCAACACTTTATTATAATAGAAGCGTGCGGTGGCTAGCTTGGCATCGAAGAATTCGGGGTCGGTATCGCGCCGCATCAGCGCGATATGCGCGGTTTTTGCCCAAATAAACGCATAGACCAGCAGCGAAAGAATTTTCAGATACTCCACCGCCCCTGCCCCGGCATGGTTGGGGTTGGCGGCACCCATCGCGCCAATCCACATGGTGGCTTGTTGCACAATTTTGGTATGCTTGATTAGCGGGTCGATAAATTCTTTCATCGCCGCATTGTCTTTATGCTGCGCAATAAACGCATCGAGCGGGTAAAAGAAGCGGCTTAAATAACGGCCAGTTTCAAAGGGCAGTTTGCGCCCCACCAGATCCATCGCCTGAATGCCGTTGGTGCCTTCGTAAATCATGGCAATGCGCGCATCGCGCACATATTGGCTGGCGCCATATTCCTCGATATAGCCATAGCCGCCAAAGCATTGCATGGCGGTGCTGGCGGTTTCAAACCCACCATCGGTAAGGGTGCTTTTCACAATCGGCGTTAATAGCTGCACCAAATCATCGGCGGCTTCGCGCGCCTTCGCATCGGGGTGGCGGTGGGCGATATCCAGGCTTAGCGCTGTCCACATCACTAAGGCGCGGCCACCTTCGGTGAAGGCTTTCATGGTGTAAAGCATGCGGCGCACATCCGGGTGCACGGTTATAGGGTCAGCCACTTTATCGGGCGCGGCAGCACCAGTTAGCGCCCTGCCCTGCAAACGATCCTTCGCGTAAGCCAGCGCGTTCTGGTAGGCGGCTTCGCCCACCCCCAAGCCCTGCACGCCCACATATAAACGCGCAGCATTCATCATGGTGAACATGGCGCTTAGGCCGCGGTTGGCTTCACCCACCAGCCAGCCGGTTGCGCCATCATAGTTCATCACGCAGGTAGGCGAGGCATGAATGCCCATTTTATGTTCGATCGAAGCGCAGGAGAATTGGTTGCGTGCACCAAGCGAGCCATCACCATTCACCATGAATTTCGGGCAGAGGAATAGCGAAATGCCTTTGGTGCCCGCAGGCGCACCCGGCAGGCGCGCCAGCACGAGGTGAATGATATTCTCGGTCATGTCTTGTTCGCCGGACGAGATAAAAATTTTGGTGCCGGTAACGGCATAGCTACCATCGGCGTTCGGTTCGGCGCGGGTTTTTACCAACCCCAAATCGGTGCCCGCCGTGGGTTCGGTTAGGCACATGACACCCGACCAGGTGCCGGCGATCATGTTCGGCAGATAGATTTTTTTCAGCTCATCGCTGGCGTGTTTTAGCATCAGCGAAATCGCACCATGCGTGAGGCCGGGGGTGAGGCCGAAGGCAAGGTTGCTGGAACACACCATTTCAAGCATCGGCATGTTAATGAATTCGGGCATATCTTGCCCGCCAAATTCGGTGGGCCATGTTAAGGTTGGCCAGCCGCCTTCGGTATAGGTTTTGTAGGCTTCTTTGAAGCCTTCGGGGGTTATCACCTTGCCGGCATCGTATTTCAGCCCCACCGTGTCGCCCACTTTATTTAACGGGTGCAGCAGGCCTTCGCATAGTTTGGCACTTTCCTCGAGCAGCGCGGGCGCTATCGCCTGCCCTTCGGCAAAGGCGGGGATATCGCGATGCGCATCGAGTTCCAGAAAATGATCGATGAGAAATTGGAAATCTTTCAGTGGTGCAGTGTAATTAGGCATGCGGACCTTCTATTTTATTAGATTTATTTTCCAGCGGTCGGAACGTAACGAAGTTATTGCGTATAGTCTCTACCATTGCCTCGCGCACTGCGCGACTGTTACTAAGCGCATCAGAGTTCAGCAATGCATCCATGATTTACGTAACCCGGTTAACCATATAATTTCGGCTGTCTTCATCTGTAATATCCTGGCCGCTCGGATCACCTAGAATGGTATGGCTATGTCTGGGAGCGTCAACGCCTAAACGGTGCAAACCCTCCTTCGTTTCGTTCGCAACTCCACAATACATGCCGCCTTGAAGTTTGTGAGGGCGCAGCTTTGCTTCGCAATCCTTCGGAGGGATGGTTAGGTTGTCGATGACATCGATCGTCAGCGTGTTGCGACCACCGTCCCCCAAAAATCTAGACACGACAATCGCGGCAATGGGCGAGGCGGGATCGGGATTGACGAATGCATCCTCAATAATGTCGCCCGTGCCTCCACGGCGCTTCCATTGGGCATGGCGAATCGTTCCATCGAAATCAAAAACTGGTTTAATATCAGAAGCGGCTACTGCCGCCTGTTCCGTTGGCACCGGAACTTTCGAAGACGACTTGGCAATATTTTTACGTGTAAGCCAACTCATATCTAATTCCTCAACGGTTTATTGGTTGCCAGCATATGCGCGATACGATCGCGCGTGGCCTGCGTATGCACAAGCTCCATGAACAGATCATGTTCAAGCTTCAGCACATCTTCCTCGTGAAGCTCCTGCGTGATATCACAGCCACCGCCAGTAATCACGCTAGCGAGTGCGCCTGAAACAACCGCATCATGCGCAGTGGCCTTGCCGCTGGCCACAAAATTGGCAACCGCCATATTCAGCGCCACCGCACCCGAGGCACCCGGCAAACGCAGCGCCACACGTTCGGGCGGTGTATAATTTTCGGCCAGTTCAAGGCATAGCGATTTCGCATCGGCCAGCACGCGTGCACGGTTCATGCTGATGCGCGATTTGCTGTTTAGAATCATCATATCGCGCGCTTCTTCGGCGCTGCCGCCCACTTTGGCCATGCTGATATATTCGAACACCTTACTGATTGCTGGCATCGGCCCACCACCGATAAATGGTGTGGGGGGCGTCCCGCCCCCGCTACTGCTCCCCCTCGTTCGGCCTGCGGCCTCCGACTCGCGCGGGCCATCCGCGCTACGCGTTCCAGACAGCATGGCTTTTTGTGCGGCGTGCCCGGCCAGCATATGCCGCCAGACAAGTTCTTTACAGCCGCCCCAACCGGGAATTACGCCAATACCCGCTTCCACCAGACCGGGGTACGATTCCATATGCGCCTGCACCGCATCGCAGTGCAGTAGCAACTCGCAGCCACCGCCAAGCGCCATGCCCGAAAGCGACGCCACTACCGGGAAAGGTGCATATTTCAGGCCCATATAGGCATTCTGCCCCTGCGTGATCATATCGGAAATGGCCCACCAGCTGGCCGTGTTACACGCCAGCATGAAAAAGCCGATATTCGCGCCGAAACTGAAATGTTCGGCATCGGTTCCCACCACTACCCCGCGGAAGCCTTCGCGCTTCACGATATCGGGAAGTTGCTGCACCATTTTCAAATTTTCCGGATCCCAGGTATTCATTTTGCTGGTCAGCTCCAGCCCCAAAATACCATCGCCTAAATCCCAGCATTGCGCCGATGGATTTTTCTTGATGGGTTTTTGCGCGAGCTTCACCTCATCGAGCATCAGCGAGCCTTCCGGCTTCGGCAGGTTGGTGTATTTGCCACCAATGTTAAACTGCGTGCGCGCACTGCCGGCTTTATCATAGAGTTTTTTGCCGCGTGCTTCGGCAATCACGGGTGGCACATTCAGGCCAAACTTCTCGCATTGCTGCGCAAAAATTTCAGTGCCACTTGCACCAGCTATCGCCAACCGGTCAATCATCGCGAAGGGGCCATATTTCCAGTTATAGCCAAGCTGCATGGCCTGATCGACACTGAAGATATCATCGGAAATTTCAGGAATCAGCGAAGCGGCATAATGCAAGGTTTTCAGCATCACCTGTGCGGCATATTGCCCACCAATATCGGGGTGCGAAAACAAGGCGGCCATACCTGCTTTTGCAGTATCGACACTTTCTAGTTTGGCTTTTTTCTCGGGGCGATATTCACCGGTTTTCAGGTCAATCACCTCTTTGGTTTTTTTGCCATCCGCTGTTTTATTGATGCGGGTAAACCCGCCTTTGCCCTTGCGGCCAGTGTAGCCATCGGCGATCATTTTTTCAACGAGTGGTGGCAAGCTATAGAGCGTTCGAAACGCATCGTTTTCCAGCAATGTCGCCAGCATCGCTTTGGCGATCAGCGGCATGAGATCAATGCCGATCAAATCATACAGGCCAAACATACCGGTTTTCGGAAAGCCCAGCGGCTTGCCCATCACCGCGTCGGCCTCTTCCACGCGAATGCCTAAACGAATCGCATCAAGCAATCCGGCGGTCATCCAATACACACCAATACGGTTGGCAAGAAAGCCGGGGGTATCTTTGCAAAGCACCACACCTTTGCCCAGCACACGGTCGCCAAACGCACACACGGCATCGTATTTTTTGCGGTCCATGGTTGGGCTGGGTGTCACTTCCAGCAGGCGCATAAAGCGTGGCGGGTTGAAGAAGTGGGTAATCATGAAATCGCGCTGAAAGCGCTCGGGCATGCCCTGAATCAGCACCGCAAGTGGCAAGGTAGAGGTGTTGCTCGATACCACCGAACCCTCTTTGCGCACGGCCTCGATCTTTCGGTACACATCTTGCTTCACTTCAATTTTTTCGAGCACGGCTTCGATAATTAAATCGGCATCGGCAAGCGCATCGAGATTATCTTCAAGGTTGCCCGCCACAATGCGCTTGGCGTTGCGTGGGTGCGTAAAACCGGGCGTGCCACTTTTAAGCTGTTTCTCGATACCACCCTTGGCGAGCACGTTGCGATCTTCGGCGCCATTCGGCACGATATCCAGCAGCGTGACTTTCACGCCGGCATTGGCAGCAAGCGCAGCAATGCCACTACCCATCACCCCTGAACCCAGCACCGCGACATGTTTAATTTCCATGATATCCTCGTTCAGTAAGTCACTTCGCAACCAAGTATTTGCGTATTACAAATGGTTTTGGGGTTAGGTAGCATCAGCGGTTCGCCGCAGGTGCGCGACGGTTTGATGGTCGTAAAATAGGTATAGGCGCGCCGCATATACTCTTTGTTCACGGCGGTGTATTGTTTGCATTCATCTTTCAGTAGCACGCATTCGTCATTAAATCGGCAATAGCGCCAGGAAGGGTTCCATTGCGGCGGGCCCATGGGCACGGCTTCTTCGATTGCGGGTTTGGGGTGCGCTGTCGGAACATCGGCAGAGGCAGCGACTTCCTGCGCGATAGCGACACAGGGTAACATAAGTGCGAATAAAAACGCTGCGCGCATTACACGGCCTCAAGCACAGTGGCGATGCCCATGCCAATGCCAATACACGCCGTGGAAAGTGCATATTTCCCCTTGTTTCGCTGCAGCAATTGCGCCGCCTTGCCGGTGATACGCGCGCCTGATGCACCCAGCGGGTGGCCCAGTGCAATGGCGCCGCCTTCGATATTCACCTTGCTCATATCGAACTGCAATTCGCTGCAGCATGGCAGTGACTGCGCAGCAAAGGCTTCGTTAATTTCAATAATGTCTAAATCCTTCACACTAATGCCTGCACGCGCCAGCGCCTTTTGCGAAGCAGTAATCGGCCCAAGCCCCATTACGGCAGGGTCTAGCCCCACCACGGCGGTGGCTTTAATGCGCGCCAGTATCGGCAGTTTATGTTTTTTCGCGTAGGCTTCGCTGGCCACAATCACCGCTGCTGCGCCATCGGTAAGCGGGCTGGCAGTGCCTGCGGTGACTGTTCCCTGCGCATCGAAAGCGGGATTCAGTTTTGCTAAATCTTCGGGGGTAGAATTCGGGCGAATCGTGCCGTCTTTATCGACCACCCCATCTTTGGTGGTAATCGGAATAATCTCGCCGCTGAAATCGGCCTTTGCCGCTTTCGCGTGCGAAGCGAGCGCGAATGTTTCCTGCGCGGCGCGGTCAATGTTATAGCGTTTGGCGACGTTTTCGGCAGTAATGCCCATCGACATATAGGCTTCCGGCATCGTGGCATAAAGCGCGGGGTTCGGCAGTGGGTTGAAGCCACCCATCGGCACGCGCGTCATCGATTCGACGCCGGCGGCAATAAATAATTCGCCTTTGCCAATCGCGATATTGCCAGCGGCAATATGAATCGATTCCATGCTTGAACCACACCAACGATTCACCGTTTGCCCGGCCACCGTAATCGGCAACCCGCACATGAGCGCCACAATGCGGCCAATGTTAAAGCCCTGCTCGCCTTCGGGGAAGGCGCAGCCCATGATAATGTCTTCGATATCGGCAGGGGTGATGCCGGTTTTTTTGATAAGCCCGCTAATGACTTGCGCCGCCAGATCATCGGGGCGGGTTTTGGCGAGCGCGCCCTTATGTGCCGCAGTAAATGGTGAACGTGCAAAACCAACGATTACGGCAGATGTCATGAGGGCCTCTCTGAATGCGATGGAAGAAAATATTTTTATTTTTTAGCACACTAGCAGATTTGGCAGAAAAGAGAAATACTTATGAAGCAGTGCAGCATTTTGCACCGATTGCGTGCGAGCTGCGGGTTGCACAAGCAACAATTCCTGTTATAAGCCGCCCACGATGCGGGTGTAGTTCAATGGTAGAACGGCAGCTTCCCAAGCTTCATACGAGGGTTCGATTCCCTTCACCCGCTCCAAACGAAAGCCATTGTCTGATGGCTTTCGTTTGGAATAGAATGTATCGAACCCGACCAGAGGGTTCGCGCAATCTGCCAGCAGGCAGATTGGACTGCGAGTGCGCGAGCAGCCCGCAGGGCGAGGGTTAGTAAACCTGAGTCAATCCCGTCACCTGCTTCACTTCAAAGTCCATCAAGGAACACCGCCATGGCCGAAAAAGAACTTGTGATTAAAGCCGTGGCCATGCCCAGCGACCTCAACCCGCATGGCGATATGTTCGGTGGTTGGATCATGAGCCAGATGGATCTGGCCGCCTATGTGCATGCACGCAAACTTACCAAGGCACGCATTGTCACCATTGCGGTTGATAAACTGGTGTTTCACAAACCTGTTTATATGGGCGATTGCGTGATGTGCTATGCCACCACCACCCGCACCGGGCGCACCAGCATTACCGTGCATGTGGAAGTGATGGTCGAGCGTTTGGAAACTAACGCGCTCGAACTGGTGACCGAAGGCCACTTCGTGTTTGTCTCCATCGATAGCGACCGCAAGCCCATTCCGCTTGCAGGCAGCTAAGGCTTCACGCCCGCATGCGTTTTCAGGAAGGCGAACATAATGATGTAACCATTGAGTTGATTACAAATCAATTTTTAC
>JBILFK010000008.1:0-22201 GCA_044351685.1 Rickettsiales bacterium
TGGTGCGGGTGGTGTGACAATTAATGGCACCGGCGGTACAGGCGGTGCAGGTGGTGGTGGCGACGGTGGTCGAAATGCCATCGCTGCAGGCAACGGCACAGCGGGTACAGGCAGTGGTGGTGGCGGTGGTGGCCCCATTCTTTCAGGTTCTCCTGCTGGTGCAGGTGGCTCGGGTACGGTGATTGTGCGCTATACAGGTAGTGCCGGGCAGGTGACAGCCAGCAATGCAACTTCCACCACGGTGGGCGGTGATACCGTGTGGACATTCGCCACAGGCACCGGAAGCTTCACCAGCTATGCATCGACAACCCCCGTGAGCTTAACTGTCACTGGCGGGAATATCACCTATAACGGTGCTATCGGTGGCACCAGTGCCTTTGATGATGTCTCGTTCACCAGCACGAATAGTCAGGCGCTTCCTTCGATCAATGCAACGAATATCTTCGCCCATGCGATGGCTGCCACAGCGGACATAAGCCTGAATCCTGCAGCGGTGCTGAGTGCCTCGGGTGCGGGTAATGCGCTAACGTTGGTTGCGGGTCGCAATTTCATCAATAACTCGGGTGCTGGCGCACTCACTATGACAGGTGCCGGCCGCTGGTTAGTCTATTCGACCAATCCCGCCAATGATACAACGGGTGGGCTTGGCAATAATTTTCGCCGCTTTAGCTGCAGCTATGCCAGTGCGGGCACCTGCGCATTTAACGCCACCGTCAACCAAACCGTGACGATGCCCGCCACCACCAATGGCTTCCTTTACAGTTACACGCCCACCATTACCGTAACGCCCGATGCGATTGCCTCGATCGTGTATGGTTCAGCAACGCCCACGCTTACGAACTATGCACGCGTTCCATTCACTGCTGGCGATTATTTAACCGCAGGCGATTTTGCTACCGATACGGTTACCGGCAGCCTGGATGGCTCTACCACCTACGCGCCCGGCCCGGTGAATGGTAGCGTTGGCAGCTATAATATCGATTATGCTTCGGGCGAATTATTCTCGGATCTTGGTTACGGGTTCACCTATGCAAACAACGCTTCCGCCATCACCGTGACACAACGTCCGCTTACCGTTTCGCTCACCGGCACGGTTAGTAAGCAATACAATGCAAATGCCAACGCAACACTGGTTGCTGGCAATTATTCCATCGCTAATATTTATAACAGCGAAGCCATTACCATCAGCAATACCAGCGGCACATATGATGATAAAAACGTTGGCACCGGCAAAAACGTTACCGTCAACGGCTTAACGCTCGCGGGTGCTACGGCGGGTAATTACAGCCTCACTGCCCCGAATGTCACGGATGCTGTGGGCACCATCACTCAAGCACCGCTCACGGTATCGGCCACTGGCATCAGCAAAGCGTATGATGGCAACACTACGGCGTCGGTCACCTTATCGGATGATCGCTTTTCCGGTGATGTGCTGACGCTAAGCTTTACCAGTGCCAACTTCGCAAGCCAGAATGTGGGCACAGGCATTACGGTGAGTGTGGCGGGTATCAATGTCACCAACACCGATAGCGGTAACTATAGCTTCAACACCACCGCCACCACCACGGCGAATATCACCAAGGCTCCACTTACAGCCACCGCAAATACGCAATCGGTAACCTATGGTGTGGTGGTTCCGGCGACAACGATTACCTACACCGGCTTTGCACTCGGCGAAGATGAGACTTTCCTTGCTACTGCACCCACCACCGCCTCGGCGCTTGGCGGGGTGCAGAGTGTGGGCACCTACACCGGCAACTACACCGTCAGTGGCGGGGTGGATAGTAACTATAACTTCATCTATGTGGCGGGTAATTTGATTGTTACCAAAAAAGATCTGAACGTCACTGCCGATACAATAACCGTTACTTACGGCACTGCCACGCCAGCAGGCACGCTTACCTATAGTGGCTTCATTATCGGTGAAGATGCCACCAATCTTACCACGGCGCCAACGGTCGCTTCAGGCCTGAGCGGGGTGCAGAATGTGGGCACCTATGCAGGCAATTACACGCCAAGTGGCGGGGTAGCGGACAACTATAATTTCCTTTATTTCAACGGCAATCTGGTGGTCACCAAAAAAGACCTGAATGTCACCGCCGATAATAAAACCGTCAATTTCGGTACGGTGGTGCCCGTAGGTACGTTTGTGTATAGCGGGTTTATTACCGGCGATAATGCCGGTATGCTCGATGTTGCACCCACTGTCAGTTCGGCGCTTGCAGGCATACAGAATGCCGGAAGTTACGCTGGCAATTACACGGTATCTGGCGGTAGCGATAACAATTATAACTACATCTATGTGACGGGCGATTACACGGTTAACCCGCTTGGTCTGAACGTTACCCTAAATAACCAGACCGTGACGTATGGTACGGCGGTGCCCGCCACTACCATTACCTATACTGGCTTCCTGATTGGCCAAGATGAAACCTTCCTCGATACGTTGCCCACCATTGCTTCGGTGCAAAGTGGCATTGTTGCAGCGGGTACCTACACAGGGAACTACACTGCTTCGGGTGCGGCCGATATCAACTACACGTTCAACTACATTCCCGGTAATTTAACTGTCAGCCCAAAACCGTTGAACGTGACAGCGGGTAACCGCACCGTCACGTATGGCACGGCAGTGCCGACCTCAAGCCTTACCTATACTGGGTTTATTCCTGGTGAAGATGCCACCTTCCTGACAACGCAGCCGAGCATCACTTCTGGTCAGTCGGGCATTGTGGGGGCGGGTAGTTATCTGGGCAATTACGTGGCTTCAGGTGGTGTATCGAACAATTACAGCTTTAATTACACCGCCGGTGATTTGGTGGTGAGCAAGAAAACCTTGGTGGTAAGCGCTGATACCATTACCACCAGCTACGGTACGGCGGTGCCTGCGGGCACGCTCACCTATGCCGGCTTTATTACCGGTGAAGATGCGACCTTCCTGAATGTGGCGCCTGTCGCCAGCTCTGGCCTGAGCGGCTTGCAGGCGGTGGGCACTTACGTTGGCAATTACACCGCTTCGGGCGGTGTTTCGGCGAATTATAATTTCAGCTATAACGCGGGCGATTTAATCGTGGGCAAACGCACCCTCAATGTCACGGCGCAGGGCCAGACCATTACCTACGGCACCGTGGTGCCCGCCACCACCATTGCCTATAGTGGCTTTGCCACCGGTGAAGATGCCACCTTCCTTACCACCGCGCCAAGCGCAGCTTCTGTGCTTAGCGGCATACAAAATGCCGGAAGCTACGCCAATAACTTTACCGCTTCGGGCGGCGTTTCGGCGAATTATGATTTTGTGTATAATACCGGAACACTTACCGTGAATGCGGCACCGGTCACCATTAGCGCCAATAACGTGAATCAGGTTTATGGTGCAGGCAACGCACTGAATGGCTACAGCATTACCGGCCTGCTGTTCGGTGATACGATTACCAATGTAACGCTCACGCCAAATGCCACGCTTAGCACCAGCAATTTCTGGAATGCGGGCAGCTGGCAGATTCAGGCAAGCGCAGCGAATGGCGGCACATTTAACCCTGCCAATTATGCCATTACCTATGTGCAAGGCGCGCTGAATGTTACGCCGCGCGCGCTTACGGTGAGTGCAGCAGCGACCAATAAACCGTTTGATGGCAACGCAAATGCCACCGTGACATTAAGCGATGATCGCTTGGCCGGAGATATTTTTACCATCGGCTATACCAGCGCGCTTTTCCCCGATGCCAATGTGGGCAATAACCGCACTGTCACCGTAAACGGCATTGCGCTTACCGGCACCGATAGCGGCAACTACAATGTCAACAGCACGGCAACCGCTTTGGCAGATATTATAGCGGCGGCCACGCCTATTGTGATCAACAGCGAGGCGCTGCCCAATACCGTGGTGATGGTATCGCAAAACACCTCTGCCACCGTCACGATGGCACCCGATGATGGCATCTACGCGACCCCGACCGGCGCCTATTTACTTGATTATTTACCAGAGCCTGTGGCGCTGCCTGCCGCACCATCGCTCGGTGAGCCTGATGAAGAAAAACGCCTACGTCGGCAGCGTGTTTCGCCTTTTCTTGGGTAGCGATTACAACGTCTCTGTGGGTTATGGCCAGATTCGGCACGAATTTCCGCTAGTGACTTGACCCTCGGCTTCCACTGTTCTAGCCTGCGCCCGTAATAAATGGGGGTAAGGCGCAGTGCGTCACGGTTTAACACGTCTAGTATCGGCAACCACACTGGCGGGCATCGTTCTGCTGGCGCCTTTTGCCTATGCGCAAGCTATCCGGCCCGAATCGCTGCCGGGCGCCTCGGATGCCGGGCGTTTCCGACCCGAAGAGCGCCTGCCGCAAGCCCCCAAAGGCTTACCCAGTGAATCGGTGCAGCCCGAACAGCTGGTGCCGCCGGTGGCAATTCCCAAAGGTGCAGAGAATGTACGCTTCGTATTAAAATCAGTGAAACTTACCGGAATGACAGTGTTTACGCCAAAGGAGTTTAACGATTTTTATGCGCCGCTACTCAATCACGAAGTCACGCTAAAACAGATCTATGCGCTGGCCGCGCAAATTACCCTCAGCTACCGCAATGCGGGCTACCTGCTTTCCTATGCCTATGTGCCTGATCAGGAAATTAGCAGCGGTAATGTCACGATTGCCGTGGCTGAAGGCTATGTGGGCCGTGTGCATGTCGAGGGCGATGACCCGAACGCGGCTATTACCAAAAAGTATATCCGCCGCATTACCCAACAAAAGCCACTGCAAAACAAAACGCTGGAATCGGTGCTACTGCGGCTGAACGATTTACCGGGGCGCAGTTACCGCGCGGTGCTTGCCAAAGAACCTACGCAAAATCCCGGCGAAGCGATTCTAAATCTGGTGCCTGCGCGCAAAAAACACCGTGCATCGGTGGGGTTCGATAACTTCAGCTCGCGCTATCTCGGGCCTAACGAGGTGAGCGCTTCGGTTTCCGATAGCGTGCTGCCGCGCCAGCAAACCAGCCTGTTCGGGCTTACCAGCCTGCCCACCGATAAACTGAATTATGCGATGGTGAACCATTCATGGGTGGCTGCCCCTGATATCACGATGGATGGGACGGTTTCGACCACGCGTTCCAAACCCGGCTACACGTTGAAGGCACTCGATATTGATTCGACCAGCAACGATTTCCAGCTGGGTGTGAACTATCAATGGGTGCGCCAGCGTACCGAAAATCTTTTGGTCAAAATACAAGCGAAAGCGCGCAATGTGCGCAGCGATTTAGCAAATAATACCCCGCTCACGCGCGATGATGTGCGCACGCTTATCGCTTCCGCATCATACGATATTGCTGATGGTTGGGGTGGATCGAACGTGATCAACACCGTGTTCACGCAAGGCATCGATGGGTTGGGCGCCAGCAAGCGCGGCGCGCGCAATCTTTCGCGCAGTCAGGCAAAGCCGGATTTTTCAAAACTTGAACTTACCTATTCGCGCATTCAAGCGCTTTCAAGCGCATGGGCGACCACCTTCCAAATGGCTGGCCAAAAAGCCTCGGGGCCACTTTACGCTTCCGAAGAATTTGGTGTGGGCGGGCAGGCTTACGGGCGTGCCTTTGATAGTTCCGAGATTGTCGGCGATGATGGCGTTTCCGGCTCGCTTGAACTGCGCTACACGGCGCTTCGCACGATGCAACCGGTGAATCTGGAGCCGTATTTGTATTACGACACGGGCTACGTGACCAACCGCGATGTGGGTCAATCGAAGCGCGATTATCTGGCATCGGTCGGTGGCGGTGTGCGCTTTGCTTCGCTCAAGGGGCAATCGGGCATGCTGGGGCTGGCATTCCCGCTGTCGCGTAGCGTGAATGCGCCGATTTATGGCCAAAGCAAAGTTGGGCCGCGCGTGCTGTTACAAATTTCGCAAAGCTTTTAGGAACCCGCCATGACTGCAAAGGCTTTTACCATCGGCATTATTCAGATGCGCATGCAGGACTCGCGCGATGCCAATATGGCGCGCGCCATTACCTTGCTGCGCGAGGCAAAAAAACAGGGCGTGCAGGTGGCATGTTTGCCGGAACTGTTTTTATCGCCCTATTTCTGCCAAAGCGAAGACCATGATTTTTTTGCGCTCGCAGAACCGATTCCCGGGCCTTCCACCAGTGAACTCAGCGCGGTTGCCAAAGAACTGGATATGGTGATTGTCGCCTCGCTGTTCGAGCGGCGCAGCGCAGGCATGTACCATAACACCGTGGCGGTCATCGATGCGGGCGGCGAATATCTGGGCATGTACCGCAAAATGCATATCCCCGATGATCCACGCTATTACGAGAAATTTTATTTCACGCCGGGCGATCTAGGCTTCAAAAATTTTGATACCAAATATGGCCGCATTGGCGTGCTTATCTGCTGGGATCAATGGTTCCCCGAAGCGGCACGCTTAACCGCCATGCAAGGCGCGAATGTGTTGTTTTACCCCACCGCCATTGGCTGGCACCCTGCTGAAAAAGCAGAGTACGGCGAAACCCAGCGCAACGCATGGCAGGGCATTCAGCGTGGTCACGCAATCGCCAATGGCATTTACACCGCCAGCCCCAACCGCATTGGCGTTGAAAAAGGCACCGATAGTGGCGAAATTGAATTTTTTGGTAGCAGCTTTATCTGTGATCCGTCAGGCAATTTTCTGCATAAAACCGATGAGCATTTTGAAGGTGTGCTAACCACCGTGATTGACCCGCAAAAAATCGAAACCACCCGCCAGCACTGGCCATTCTTCCGCGACCGGCGGATTGAGCATTACGGTGCACTGACGTCGCATCCGGCGTGATAATGCGCCCTGCAATTTTTCCTAAAATTGCAATGGCGCGTGCTTCACAGTTCACGACTGGCTCCGGCTGCTGCCGTCGCATAACAGAAGGTTTTTTATCATGAGCACTCCATCTCTCTATACCATGCCCGGCGAATGGGAAAAGCAAGCGCGCGTGTGGTTTGCATGGCCGCATCAGCGTGCCGATTGGCCGGGTAAATTTGCGCCGATTCCGTGGGTGTTCACCGAAATGTTGCGGCTGATTACGCCGCATCAGCGCGTGGGGCTTGTGGTGCATAACGCCACCATCCGTGCCGAAGCGATGCAGATGCTGGATAGGGCAGGGGTCACGCTTTCGCAGGTCGATATGCTGGAAGCAAAAACGAATCGCGGCTGGATGCGCGATTGCGGCGCTATTTTTGTGCGCGATGCAAAGGGCAAAAAAACCGCGCTGCAATTTGGCTTCAATGGTTGGGCGAAATATCGCAACCACAAACTCGATGCCAAACTGCCCGAAGCCATGGCTACCTTTTGCAAAACACCCTGTGTAAAGGTGCAGCATAAGGGTAAGCCCGTGGTGCTTGAAGGTGGCGGCATTGAAGTGAACGGCAAAGGCCGCATCATCGTGACCGAAGAATGGTTGTTATCCGATACGCAAATTCGTAACCCTGGCTTCACCCGCGCCGATTACGAAGCGGTGTTTTCCACCTATTTAGGTGCGCCGCGCACTATCTGGCTGAAGGCCGGAATCGTGGGCGATGATACGCACGGCCATGTCGATGATATCACCCGCTTTGTCGCCGAAAACACCGTGGTCACCGTGGTAGAAAGCAACAAACGCGATGCGAATTACGCCGTGCTGCAGGAGAATTTAAAGCGCCTGAAACGCGAAAAAATGGAAGTGGTGGAATTGCCCATGCCGCAGCCGGTGATGTTTGAAGGCGAGCGTTTGCCCGCCAGCTACGCGAATTTTTTGATTACCAATAAGGTGGTGCTGGTGCCAATTTTTAACGATGCCCATGATCGTGTGGCACTGAATATGCTGCAGCAATGTTTCCCTAAGCGCGAGGTGGTTGGCGTTTTTGCGCGTGATTTAGTGTGGGGGCTTGGCACCATTCATTGCCTGTCGCAGCAAGAGCAGTAATATGTTGCTGCGCATCCGCACGTACTGTGCGGTGCTTCGCGCAGCTCCGCTGGCTCAAGGCTGACTCGCGATTACTATCGCTCGAATAACGGATACTGTGATGCGAGCGCAGGAGCGCGAGCCAGTCATGAACATGCGAAGCATCGCACCATAGAATTTTCAGGAGAAAATTCTGGGTGCATTAAAAGACTAATCCAAATTCGCTTAAGCGCGTGCGCAGCTGCGCAATCAAGGCGTCGCAGGCTTCTGGTGTGGTGCCTTCGCAGCGCCCAACGAGTGCGGCTTGCGTGTTCGAAGCGCGCAATAGCCACCAGCCATTCGGGGTGCTCACGCGCACCCCATCCAGCCCATTCACAGTCGCACCTTCGCTGGCAAGGCGTGCGGCAATGGTTTCCACCAGCGTGAATTTTTGTGCATCATCGCAGGCTATGCGAAATTCTTCGCTGGCATGCAATTTAGGCAAGGCATCGATCAGTGCGCTTAATTTTTCACCACTATTTTTCACCAATGCAATCACGCGCATGGCGGCATATATGCCATCATCGAAGCCGAAATACCTGTCGGCAAAAAAGATATGGCCGCTGGCCTCACCCGCAAATGCTGCGCCGGTTTGCTGCATTTTTTCTTTGATAAGCGCATGGCCGGTTTTCCACATTAGCGGCTCGCCGCCATGTGCGGTAACATCGGCAAAAAACGCATCCGATGTTTTGACATCGGCAATGATGGTTGCATGCGGCTTACCACGCAATACATCGCGCGCCAGCAGCATCAGCAAATGATCGGGCGAAACGATACGGCCCATATCATCGACAATGCCTACGCGGTCGCCATCACCATCGAGTGCAATGCCGATATCGGCACCGCGCAGCTGAATGGCTTCCTGTACATCGCGTAAATTTTCGGGCTGCGATGGGTCGGGGTGATGCGCGGGAAAGCGTCCATCGATACGCGTAAAAAGCAAATGGTGGTTTGCGCCGGGTAATGCCTGCGCTAGTGCTTCTACCACTTCGCCAGCCGCGCCGTGGCCCGTATCCCATACTAGCTGCATGCCGCTGGCATCGGTTACTTCGCGCAGGCGTGTAATATAGGCATCGCGCACATCAATGCCGCGCATGCTGCCAGTGCCTGTTAGCAGCCTGCCGCGCGCAATCATGCTGTGTAGCGAGGCCAGATTTTTACCATACAGCGAGGCATGCCCCACCATGAATTTCGCCCCATTATGCTGCGGCGGGTTGTGCGAACCGGTAATCATGATGCTGCCATGCGCACCCATCGCATGGGTGGCAAAATAGCACATGGGGGTGGGGCCTACACCACCATCGAGCACGTGACAGCCAGCGGCCAGCAAGCCTTCCATGGCGGCACCGGCAAGCAGCGGCGAGGTAAGCCTGCCATCGCGCATCACAATAATGCTTGGCTGCGTGACCTTTAAGGTATCGGCAACGTAGGTAGCAAAGGCTTGTCCAATGCTGCGGAAATCGGATGCGAATAATGTATCGCCAACAATGCCGCGAATATCATAGGCGCGAAAAATGGAAGGGTGCATGGAGGCCGTGGGAAAGAAGTTAGTGTGATTGCTTCAATAACACATCACGCGCCTGATTCAACCGTGCCGCAAAATATTCCGAACCGCCATGATCGGGGTGCAATTTTTTCATCAAACGGTGATAACTTTCCTGAATCTCTTCGCGGGTGGCGTGTTCGCTTACCCCGAAAATTTGCAGTGCTTCGCTACGCTGCATGCCGCGTGTATGGGTAACCGGTGTTTCGGAGGCGGCGGCAGCAGGCTTGCCAAAAATGCGCCGCAGCAGCAAAAAGCCGTAAAACAGATTCACCGCAAGCACCAGCAGCTTGATCAGCATGTACGTTACGCAGTGCCCACGGTGGCCACGTTTTCAAGAGCGCTTTGGGGGGCTGCAGCAAGGTTGGCTTCGCCGACAGGTTCGGCGGTTGGCGATTCTTCGGTGGGGGTAGCAGGCGCGGGCGGTGTGCCGCCTGCCTGCGTAGTGCGCACTTCGGCAATGCGCGCATCGATGGTTGGGATACGCAGCGATTTTAACAAATCGCGCACTTCTTGGCGTGCCGCCAAATGCGACATGGAAAGGCTTTTGCTGCCACCGGTTTCCATGACATCGAGCACGGTAAGGCCCAGCAAAAACATTTCGCGGAAAATCACCCGTTCAGAAAACCCAGGTGCCTGCCGGAAGCCCATGCGGCGTTGCAATTCATTCATCACTTTGGTGATCATGCGTTTATTGCGCGCATCGATGTTGCTTAAGCGGTTGCGCATCACCACCCAATCAATGCTGCCGTTATCGCGCTTAGCGCGTTGCATTTTCTGTTCCCAAAGCATTTCGCTGTAAATGCTGGGCTTTAAAATATTCAGTGTTTGCCCATCGATCGCCGCAAGCACATCGAGATCGACAAAACTATCGTTAATCGGGGTAATCACCGTATCGGCGAATGAATGCGCAAGGCGCGCCATGTAGGTATCGTTCCCTGGCGCATCGATCACCACAAAATCGCAAGTAACCAGCAGTTTTGCCAGCGCACGGGTAAACCTGTCGCGCTCGTCGGCTTCAATTTCATCACGGCTGTTAAACGGGCTTTTATTCACCACCACATGCTGGGGCATGGGCAATGTTGTGTTTTGTGCCTGCATGGTTTGTTTGCGGTTTTCGAGGTAGCGCGTGAGTGAGCGCTGTCGCGCATCGATATCCATACTGCCGACGCGAAATCCAAGCCGCAGCAATGCCACCAGCAAATGCAAACAGGTGGTGGTTTTTCCCGAACCGCCTTTTTCATTGCCGATCACAAAGATATGCCCGCGCTTGGTGGGCGGTGTTTGTGGTGTTTCTGTCATGGGGTGGTACTCTATACCCGTGACAAGAGGGAATCAATGTTTTATGCAGCGCATATGGACATGCTTCCCTTTACCGTGCCGCCGCTGTTTTTTGCGGCAAGCCTTAGCGCGCTGATGTTGGCGGTGATACGCTTTGATTTGCTGCATTATCTGATTCCGAACAGCCTGAACATCGCGGTGTTTTTACTCTATTTCCCGGCTGCCTATGCGCTGCAGCTTGATGTGGTTTCCGGGCTGCTGGCGGCCGGCGTTATCTTGCTGGTGGGGTTGGGCATTTTTGCGCTTGGCTTGATGGGTGGCGGCGATATTAAATTACTCACCGCACTGGGCCTATGGTTTGGGTTTTCCGAAACACTGGCAATTTTTTTGATTCTCACCACGCTGCTGGGCGGGGTGTTATCGCTGCTGGCGTTGCTGGCGCGTGCCAGTGTGGGTCGGCTATGGCTAAAATATGCCCCAGAAACCACTTTGCCGCGCGTGTTAACCAAAGGTCAGCCCGTGCCCTACGGCATTGCGATTGCGGCGGCATTTTTGCTGCTGCTATGGCGCGGTGAAGTGTTTGCGCTTTAGGACGATGCTCACTAGGCGCGTTCGCGCTCTTCAATCGGCGCACCCACAGCGAGTTTTAGCTGATGGTTAAATTCAGCGCCGTAAATAAAAATCACGTTCATCACGAAGAAAAATAACAAGGTCGCGATAAAGCCTGAAAGCGAACCGTAAATTAGGTTCACCTGGCTAATATTATCGAGGTAATACGTCACACCCGCCGCACCCAACACCCACAGCGCCACCACCAGTACCGCCCCCGGCAACACCGAAAACAGTGTTTGTTTGATATTGGGCAGCCAATAATACAAAAACGCCACGCCTGCGAGAATGAGCGCGGCGCCAATCCACACAATATCGCCGCTAAGTAGATGCGTAAGCCCCGATGGCAAATGGGTGCCCGCCAGATGTTCGATGCGGCTGAAAATAATTGGCGCGAAGACCAACGCCAGCATGACGATGATGATGATAATGGTAATCACCAATAACTGCAAAATCGCCATCATCCGGCGCCAGATATAGGCGGGCGGCTGGTGCACGCCATACGCACGGTTTAGCACCGTGCGCATGCCTTCCACCGCGGCCGATGCTGTCCATAGTGCGGTGAGAATGGAAATCGTAAGCAGCGCTTGCGGCGGGCCGGAAGTGATTTCTTCCACACGCGGTAAAATCGCGCTTACCGCTTCCTGCGGCAGGTAATGTTTTATCAGCCCTACAAACTCTACGCCAAGTTCGCCCTGCCCGATAAACCCCGCAACAGAAACCAAAATCACCAGAAACGGAAATAACGATAGCAGCGAGAGAAATGTCAGGTAGCCCGCCAGCTCAATCCCATCATGGTGAATGAGATTGTAGCCCGCGCGGTAAAGAATCTGCCATAAGTGACGAAGGTAACGCATCCACCCTAGCTGCCACAATGTTGCAGTAAGGGCAAGTTGTGCTTGATTGCAGTGGCCATAGCGATTATTTGTCATGCCGCACCTGTTGCGGCATCTGCGCCTTTTTGTCATTCTGAGGTGCAGCCGAGGAATCCAGATCCTTCACTTCGTTCAGGATGACACACGGAGGAAATTCACATGAGCAGCACCGCACAAAAACTTTCAAGCAATCTTACCATCACCGCACCGATACCTAAGGGCTGCGAATTTCTCGTCACGCCCGAAGCATTGGCATTCGTGGAAGCGGTGGTCGCGAAATTTCAGCCCCGGCGCGATGCGCTGCTGAGCGCGCGCGAAGTGCGGCAGAAACAGCTTGATAGCGGCGTGAAGCCCGACTTTTTGCCGGAAACCAAATCTATCCGCGAGGGTCATTGGAAAGTAGCCGACGTGCCTGCCGATCTGCTGGATCGCCGCGTCGAAATCACCGGCCCTGCCGAACCCAAAATGATTATCAACGCGCTCAATTCGGGTGCCAAAGTGTTCATGGCTGATCTTGAAGATTCGCTTTCGCCCACTTTCAGCAAAGTGATGGAAGGCCAGAAGGCATTGTTTGAAGCCGTGCGCCAAACACTCACCTACACCAGCCCCGAAGGCAAAGCCTACACGCTCAACCATGAAAACCTTGCAGTGCTGATTGTGCGGCCGCGCGGCTGGCATTTGCCCGAGCGGCATGTGCTGTATCAGGGCACGCCTGTTTCCGGTGCGCTGTTCGATTTCGCGCTGTATTTCTTCCATAACGCCGGCGAGCGTTTGAAGCGCGGCACCGGCCCCTATTTCTACATTCCGAAACTCGAAAACCACCACGAAGCCCAGCTATGGGCCGATGTGTTTGCGTTTGCCGAAAACTATGTGGGTATTGCCAAAGGCACCATCAAAGCTACGGTGCTCATTGAAGTGTTAACCGCAGTATTTGAAATGCACGAAATTCTGCATGTGCTGCGCGATTATGTGGTGGGGCTGAATTGTGGCCGCTGGGATTATATTTTCAGCACCATTAAGAAGCTGCACGCGCACAAGCAATATCTGCTGCCGGATCGCATGCAGGTAACCATGAATAAAGATTTTCTCAAATCCTACAGCGAACTGCTCATTCAAACCTGCCACAAGCGCGGCGCTTTCGCGATGGGCGGCATGAGCGCGTTTATCCCCGTGAAGGGCGATGAAGCTGCCAACGAAAAAGCCATGGCTGCCGTCAAAGCCGATAAGGAACGCGAAGCTACTTACGGGCATGATGGCACGTGGGTTGCGCATCCCGGCCTCATTCCGGTGGCGATGGAAGTGTTTAACCGGCTGATGCCTGCCGCCAACCAGCGCGAAAAATTGCGCGATGATGTGCAGGTGCAAGCGGCCGATCTGCTGAAAATGCACGAAGGCACCATTACCGAAGCAGGTGTGCGCAACAACATTAACGTGGCCACGCAATATATGGCCAACTGGTTGAACGGCAATGGTTGCGTACCGTTATTCAATTTAATGGAAGATGCCGCCACCGCCGAAATTTCGCGCTCGCAGCTTTGGCAATGGGTGCATCACGGCGCCACGCTCGATGATGGCCGCGTGATTGACGCTGCCTTGATTCGCACGCTCGCCGACGAAGAAATGCTGAAAATTAAGGCTTCCGTGGGTGCCGCGTTTGCTGCGCTTCCTTACGCCAAGGCACAGGAATTGCTGTTGAAATTGGTACTGGATAACACGTTCGTTGAGTTTTTAACGCTGCCAGCCTACGAAGCTTTGTCTGCATAATTAATAGAATTTTAAGTATTTGCTGGCAGGGTAGGCGTTTAGAACCATAATAAAAACGCGTATGACCGGCCAGCCTTTACAGGAATTCGACGAGAAGAAAATCGAACAGGCGCAACAATCGCTGGTGAATACCACGATTGCGTTGGCACTCGATATGATCGTTGAGCAATGCGAGCGCAACGGGAAACCACTCATAAACACATTTGTGCCCTACAAGAATGCCGATGGCACGCCGCTTCAGCCCAAGGAAGTGAAAGCAGAGCTGTATAAAGTGCTCACCGAAACAGAAAATGAATATTTGCGCCTGCGCCGCCTGAACCTTGTGGCGCGCGAAAACCAGACAGATATTAGCTTAAAATCCAGCGGAGCAAAAACCGAAGAGAGCGTGCGCGATAAAATCCTGCGCCGGCATATGAGTTTCGATGACGTGACCGATTATGCGCGCATTACGGTAGTATCGGGAAATTTAGAATTTTTGGATAAATACGCCGACGATATCAAGCGACGCATCCACGACGAGCAGAACCCTGCGCCGCAAAAAGAAGACATGGAACCATGGAAAATGCGCGACCGCGGGCTGCTGCATAAAGTGCTGAAAACGCAGGTGGCAGACATCAATTCAGAAGTGCAGTTTGTACCGCGCCAGCAGGCGCGCATTTCAACGCGTGTGACGCACAAATTTTCGATTGTCGACCGCGACATGGATGTGCTCGAAGAGTTACAAAAAAGCGATCCGGCCGAAGCTCCAAAAAAGCAGCAATCCCTGCTTAAAGATTATAATGCGCTGGTGGGGGTAATCGGACGTATCCTTGAAAAACCGACCTTAGATGATGACGATTTGAAGGCGATTAATAAGGCATTGGCAAGTAAGGATTACAGCAAATATGCGTTTGATGAAGCGTCGGAAGGTGCCGCAAAAGCGGGGCGCGATTACAAGAGAAAGATCTACTCGCCGATGTTCAAAAATCTCAGCGATTTGCAAACCTATGCCGATTATTTGCGTAAGGTAACACCCGATTTGGGGGTGACTAACCTGAAACCAATTGCAGAGAAAGCCGGCGTGGTGTCGCCCGAGCAGTTACAACTGATGCGCCATAACATGCTCTCACTCGCGCAGGCGACGCATTTCTGTTATATGGTGGATGCACCCGAACCGATGCGCAACCTGTTCATTGAAAAAGCTTACGCGCTCAACCAGACTAAGGGCAGAGAGTTTATACCGAAAGTGCTGATTGATACGGTGCCGCATACCGTTAAACCGTTAGCAGAAGGGCAACAGCGAGGATAAGCAGAGAAATACCATGAGCCAGCGTTACGATTATTATAACCTTGATGGCATTCCCTGCCGCATTGAACTGCGCGGCGAAGTGCACGGCAATGCCGAAATCTATAAGCGCGGCGTAGGGTTTTTACCCGGGCCCAAAAGCGATATTATCTGGAATGGCAGTCCGATAAAGAAACAGGATTTCGATGCCATGATTCTGGCCATCGCACGGCAGGCGAACGCAAAAGAATAAGCTTAAAATACCGAAACCGGCACCGCGTAGGTGAGCTGTAAAATTTCCACACCAGGGTTTTTGTTACCAATGCTGGCGTTCGAAATATGGCTGAACGAGACACCGACCCGGTGGTTATTTTCCAGCTGGTAATCGACTTCAATGCCGCTGCGGAATTCCAGTGCGTGGCCTAAATCTTTGCCTTCACCTTGACGGTATGCACCCGCCGTGAAGCTAGGGGCGATAATGATAGGATAGGTGCCGAGCGGCAAATCCCAGCGGCCACCCGCATAGCCATACACGCCGCCATCACCGGTTGCCAGCAAGCCAGCCACTGGGCGCAGGCCATGATACACCGAGCTT
This sequence comes from Rickettsiales bacterium, assembly GCA_044351685.1. GTDB lineage: Bacteria > Pseudomonadota > Alphaproteobacteria > Rickettsiales > UBA3002 > JALHRI01. The sequence continues at coordinate 15,861 of JBILFK010000008.1, forward strand.
CCCTGATATTCCATGCTGCCCGACACGGTTGAATCATTGCCGTTAATCACATCGTAATAGCCGATACCACCTTGCAGATATTCGCTTTTTTGAGCGCAGGGTTCACAGGCAAGGGCAGGCGCGCTGATAGCGGCGGCAAAAGCAAGGGTAGTGGCAAAAATCGTATGACGCATGGTTTCTCCTAATTACGCATTTCTTTTAGGTAAGCAGGCCTGTTTGGGCAAGTGAATTGTAAAAATGCCTACAAATCATAGCGTTTATGCGGGGCAATGGGGCAGAATTGTCAGGCAGCGGCGGCAGCTTCGGCTTCGGTTTTCCAGCCGCCACCGGGGTGTTGGCGAATATATTGTAGGGCAAAACCCTGTGTTTTATACTCTGCCCAGCGGCTGCGGGCGCGTGCCACGGCTTCCTCGTCGCGCCCATCAAATAGATCAAGTATTTTGCTGTAGCTGGTGGGCATAGGGGCGGCGCTGCCATCGATAATCACCAGCACACCGGCATCGTTGGGGTTTTCAAAACTGCTGGTAAGAAAAATCGGTTGCATGGCGCCATGCCCATCCGCGCTGCTGCCATGCGGAATAAAGGTCTGCCCATCGCGTCGCCAAATGGCATCGCTGATATGGCGAAGCTGCGCCGCGTCGGCAGAATGCAAGGTCATGCGGTGGCCTGCGGCCAGCACTTTTTGCAGCAGGCTGGGCAACGCCACCTCCAGTGGCGTGTGCAGCAAATGGTAAAACTGAACAGTGGTCGCCATTAGGCTTCGTAGTGCTCGGCGATCCAGTCATGCAATAAGCGAACACCGTAAGCGGTGGCACCTTTGGGGGTGGTGGCATTGCCTTTTTTACACCATGCGGTGCCAGCAATATCCAGATGCGCCCATGGCACGCCATTCACAAAACGCTGCAAAAATTGTGCAGCGGTAATGCTTCCGGCTTCGCGGCCATCGCTGATGTTTTTCATGTCGGCGATATCGCTGTTGATGGTATCGTCGTAATCTTGCGCCAAAGGTAAACGCCACATGATCTCGCCGGTTTTTTCGCCGGTTTTTGTGAGGCTGGCGGCAACTTTGTCGTTGTTCGAAAAGAGTCCGGCGCGCTTGCTACCAATGGCCACCAGAATCGCACCCGTAAGCGTTGCCAGATCAATCATCACCTGTGGCTTGAAACGGCTTTGCGTGTACCATAACGCATCGGCCAGCACCATGCGGCCTTCGGCATCGGTATTCAGCACTTCGATCGTCTGGCCCGACATGCTGGTCACCACATCGCCCGGGCGCTGCGCATTACCATCGGGCATGTTTTCCACTAGCCCAACCACACCTACCACATTCACCTTCGCTTTGCGTGCAGCAAGGGCATAAAGCGTGCCGATCACGGTGGCTGAGCCGGCCATGTCGAACTTCATTTCTTCCATGCCGTTTGCGGGTTTAATGCTGATGCCGCCCGTGTCAAAAGTCACACCTTTGCCAACCAGCGCCACCGGCTTTTCGCCTTTTTTACCGCCCATCCATTCCAGCACTACCAGCTGCGATTCACGCACCGAGCCTTGCCCCACGCCTAACAGTGAACCCATGCCCAATTTGTGCATTTCCTTTTCGCCAAGCACGGTCACTTTCAGGCTGTGGGCAGCAAGTTTTTTGCACTCGGCGGCAAGGCTTGCGGGGTAAATAATGTTGGAGGGTTCCGTCACCACATTGCGCGTAAAGCCCACCGCATCGGCGAGTGTGGCAAGTGGCGCAAATAGTTTTTTGGCGGCATCGGCTTCTTTGATGACGATGTCGATGGTTTTCAGTTTGGGTTTTTCTTCGGGCTTGGTTTTGGTTTTATATTTATCGAAGCGGTAGCTGCGCAGCTTCACGCCGTAGGCAGCGTGTGCGGCACGGCTGGCAGGCGCCACCGGCGAACCGGCAAGCAGTTCGATCACCAGTTCGGCACTTGCCACCGGTGTGGCAAGCAGCGCACCATAAGCGGTGCCACCGGCTTCTTCGGCGCTGCGCGGGGTGATGTCTTTGGTGCTACCAAGCCCTACTAACAGCACATGGCTGGCGGCACCTTCAAGGCCACCCACCAGCAAGGTTTGTGCGGGCTTACCCTCAAAGCTGCTGGCCTTAATGCTGCGCGAAATGGCGTTGCGGCTGGCTTTATCGGCAGCGGCAAGCAGCGGCGATAATTTCAGCGTGCTATCGACAAAAAACACCTGCGCATGTGGTTGTTTGCGGGCGGCAGTGGCAAGTGCGGTGCGAAACGATGGGGTGAGCATAAATACCTCGTGGCTGAAGGAAAAGATATGCACCACGAACCACGAAACCCATGCCCTTGCAAGTGCATTTGCACTTACCGCCGCAATCGGCTAGCGTGGCGCGATGCGACGCTATGTACAGTATCTGGTGATGCAGTTAACGCTGCCCACCATTCTTATCACCTTCAGCCTCACCGGTATTGTCTGGCTGACGCAGGTACTGCGCTTTATCGATTTCATGCTCAATCGCGGGTTAGCGATGAGCGATTTTCTATACCTCACCGGCCTGATGCTGCCTTCGCTGTTGCTGATCCTGATTCCTATCTCATTGGCGATTTCTGTGCTGTATGTGTATCAGCGCTTAACTGGCGAAAGCGAACTGATTGTGCTATCGGCGGTGGGCGTTTCGCGCCTGCAACTGGCGCTACCAGCGCTGATGGTGGGGGCGGGCTGCGCGCTGATATGCTATACGCTTTCGCTGTATCTGATGCCACTTTCCAACCAGAAATTTCGCGATATACGCACGTTCTTCCGCGACCAATATGCCTCGGTGCTGCTCGAAGAAGAAGTGTTCAACACCCCAATGCCGGGTGTAACGGTGTTTGTGCGCAAGCGCGACCGCGACAATAACCTGTTCGGCATTCTCATTCACGATAATCGGCAGGCAGGCAAAGAACAAACGCTGATGGCGGGCGAAGGCAGGCTTGAGCAAACCGCTGCCGGCCCACGATTCTATCTAAAAAACGGCATACGTCAGGAAAAAAAACAGGGCAAACTTAACTGGCTTTCGTTTGATCAATACGCGCTCGATATCGCGTTCTATGGCCAACAAATTGTGCGCAAACGCCAACCCGATGAGCGCAGGCTCGGTGAGCTGTTTGATTATTCGGCGGCAACACCTGAGGAAATTCCGGCGCTGCGCGCCGATGCGCATCAGCGTATTTTATGGCCGATGTTTGCCGTGACGTTGCCATGCCTGATGCTGGCCTTGCTGCTTTCGGCCGAGTTTAATCGCCGCGGCCAATGGAAACGCACAGTGCTTGCCGTATCGGCTTCCAGCCTATTGGCGCTGGCGTTTTTTGCGCTGCGTAACCTTGCCACACAGCAGAGTATTTTTATTCTGATTATGTATTTGCTGGTGCTGGGCACGCTTGGTGCATCGCTGTGGTTGCTGGCCAGCAGCCGCAGCTTTACCATTCCGATGCCGCGGCTGTTACGTCTGCGCAAAGAGGAGGCGACCGCATGATGCGCCTGCCACTTACGTTTTCGTTATATATTGCGCGCAGCTTTCTGTTTTCGGTGCTAGCAGCACTCGGCGTGATGCTGATGATTGTGGGGCTGCTCGAGCTGCTGGAACTGATTCGCCGCGCCAGCGATGTGCCGCACGGCGTGCCATTTTTTGTGATGCTGGAGATGACATTTCTCAAGCTCCCCAACACCGCCGAAAAAATTTATCCGTTCGGGTTTCTGGTGGGCGGCATGGTCACGCTCTCGCGCTTAACGCGCTCGAGCGAACTCATCGCCGCGCGCGCCTCTGGCGTTTCGGTGTGGCAATTTATGGCGCCCGGCATTGTGTTGGCACTGTTTATGGGAGCCGTGTTCGTGAGCATTATCAACCCGATCGCCGCCGCCATGACGGTGCGTTACGAAAAGGTGGAAGGCCGCTATATCACTGGCAAACCCAGCGTGCTTTCAATTTCGGCCTCGGGCTTATGGTTGCGCCAGGTCGATGATATGGGCGCCGATTTTCTCGGCCAGAAAGTCGCCGAATATATTCTCTATGCGCGGCGCATGGATCAGGCCAGCCTAACGATGCAGGAAGTGATTTTATTTTTCTACGATCAGAAAAAAAACTTTATTGGCCGCATTGATGCGAAATCGGCCGCGCTGAACCCCGGCATATGGGAATTGCGCGACATTACCTTGGCAGTACCCGGCATGGCGCCCGAACCGATGCCCAGCTTTATCCTTCCCACCAACCTCACGCTGACTGAAATACAGGATAGTTTTGCCGCCCCCGAAACGCTTTCGTTCTGGGAATTGCCGCATTTTATCCATGTGCTTGAAAAAGCAGGGTTTTCGGCGATTCGCCACAAGCTTTACTGGCACAGCTTGCTGGCCATGCCCACCCTGCTTGCCGGCATGATGCTGCTGGCGGCCGTATTTTCGCTGCGCCAAGCGCGGCGCGGCAAAACCGGTATGTTGCTGGTGGCGGGTATTGTGTTTGGGTTTTTCTATTATTTTGCCACGCATCTGATTTACGCATTAGGCCAATCGGGCACGCTGCCAGTGGCGCTGGCGGCGTGGGCACCCTCGCTGGTGGTGCTGATGTTGGGCACTTCGGCGCTTTTACACCTCGAAGATGGTTAATTTGCGCCTAATAACTGCCTGATTTTATTTGTCACTCCTGCTGCTACCCGCTAAACCTGACCGATTATCACACATCGGTTTCAGATGGCATTTCTCGGCGCACATATATCCACACACTGGCAACGGTGGCTTTGCATTGCCATCGCCCTGTTTAGCGGCGCCGTATATGCGAATCCAAATACGCTTAGCAACGAAGACCCAGTGCTGCTTGAAGCGCAGGATGTGGGCTACGATCAGCAGAAGCAAATTGTGGTGGCGCGCGGTGCGGTGGAAGTGGTGCAGGGCGATACCATTTTACGCGCCAACCAGCTGACCTATTACCAAGGGCAAAACGTGATACGCGCCAGCGGCAATGTCAGCGTGCTGCAACCCACGGGCGATGTGTATTTTGCCGAAAATGTTGAACTCACTGAAAACTTGAAACAGGGTGTGATTAAACAATTTCGTGCGCGCTTATCCGATAACTCGGTGTTCGCCGCGCGCGAAGCCAAACGTTTCAACGCCTACCAGAGCGAGCTGAAACAGGCTGTCTATTCGCCGTGCAAATTATGCAAAGGCGAAGATCCGTTTTGGCAGCTAAAAGCCAGCCGCGTTAAAATCGATCAGCTCGAAGAAACTATCACCTACCAGAATGCCCGCATGGAACTGATGGGCGTGCCGGTGTTTTACACACCATTCCTTTCGCACCCCACCCCCGATGCCGATGCGAAAAGTGGATTCCTGATCCCCGAATATTCGCAAAGCTCACTGCTGGGCACCACCGTGAAGGTGCCGTATTACTGGCGCATTGCACCCAACCAAGATGCCACCATCACCCCCTGGTATACCAGCGATGATGGCCCGCTGCTTGCTGCTAACTATAACCATCTGCTCGATAATGGCAGCTTCAAGTTTTCAGGCAGCGCCACCGAACCAAGCAAGCGTAACGCCACCGGCCAGAAAATTGATGGCGATGAATTTCGCGGCCATGTCTATGGGTTAGGTAATTATTATTTCAGTGATCACTGGCAAACCGGCTTTGATGTAAATGTTGCTACCGACGACACGTATTTGCGCCGCTATAATTTTGGTTCGCAGAATGTGCTGTTCTCGCGCGGTTACGTGGAAGGCGCGAAGGGGCGCAATTATGCCCTGTTACAAGGTTTGCATATTCAGGGCTTACGCGCCACCGATGATCCCGACACCACCCCGCAAGTCTTCCCCACGGTGGAGGGCTATTACGAAACCAACCCGTTCGCTAGCGGCGCGCGGTTATTTACCGGCGCGAATGCGCAATATCTCTCGCGCAATCAGGGGGTCGATCAGCAGCGTTTTTCCACCACGTCGGGGGCAACGGTTCCGGTGGTCACCGATGGCGGGCAGGTATTTACCGCCACCGCCAGCTTACGTAACGATGTCTATAAAATCACCGATGCGAAAACCGCATTACGCCCGCAACCGCACGATGAAAACGAAACCCGCAACATTCCACAAGCGGCGCTCGAATGGCGCTACCCGCTGATGCGGCATGTCGATGATGCCAGTTTAACCGTTGAGCCTGTGGTGCTGGCAGTGGCGCAACCTACCGGCAATAATCAGGTGGTGATCCCCAACGAAGATAATCGCCTTACCGAGTTAACCGATACCAACCTGTTTGCCATTAACCGCTTTGGTGGCCTCGATACGGTCGATTCTGGCTCGCGCGTGGCGTATGGGTTGCGCGGTAATTACCTGATGGCAGGCGGCGATGCGAT